>JAZRJF010000001.1:0-15195 GCA_045645665.1 Lachnospiraceae bacterium
GAACTTCTTCCCAAACTCCAATGTGCCTCGAATCGTCGTACCTTCTATGTATATCGTAGTCTCGCAGCTGTACATGAACAGCGCGAAGCAAGCCCAAAGCACACTTATGATAATGCCCATTAAGCGAAAGCGCTCGTAGAAACACATCATGATTGCGCACCATATCTCCACTACGAGAAACATTACGATAAGACATATCCACTCGCTTTTTTTGTTCGTAACCTTGATTGGTTCGGAAAATGCACTTCCCTTCTCAGTCGCCATCGTTCGATGTCTCCTTCCACACTCATCATTCCTTCGTAGGATAACTAATCGCATCTCCCCACGACTTGATTTCCTCAAAGAAGCCGTCCACGAAGATCAATCCGTAGGCCCATAAAAATGCTCTGTCTTTTTCACTAATCTCATCAAGCCCCATCCAAAGCACCTCTTTCAACGGCGGGTCATCCGATGTTTCCTCCGGGTCATAGCCGGTGATCGGCTCTTGGTCGTCGGGTATCGTTATTTCGAACGAAAACTCAGCATTTCCATCGGCTTTGTACAGCACCGCCAACGGCTTTACGATCGTTCCGTCTACTCCGCACTCTTCCTTCAGCTCGCGCAAGGCCGCCTGCTCCGGCGTCTCGCCCTCTTCGATTCCGCCACCCGGAACCGTATAAAACTCCCGTCCGAAATAAAACACTCTTTCCATTAAGATCTTGCCGTTTCGAACGACAATCGCCACACTGCGCTTTCGCTGATAGACACATTTGCGTTCATCTTCTCGCATAAAACTTCTCCTCTCGGCTAAAGCTTTCAAATGCCCCAGAACCTTACCGGTTCCGAGGCATCTTCTTAGCATTTTATTAATTCACAAACTTCACGGCAGTACCGTACGCGATTACTTCGGCAGCTCCCTGCATAACCGCAGCGGAAGCGTAGCGAATGTTCACAACCGCATCTGCACCGAGTGCTTCGGCTTCTTCCACCATTCTCTTCGTTGCAAGAGCACGCGCCTCGTTCATCATCTCGTTGTAGGACTTGAGCTCGCCACCAACCAAGGTCTTAAAGCTCTGCGCAATGTCTTTACCAAAATGCTTTGTCTGAATCGTGCTTCCCTTTACGAGAGAAAGCATCTCCAGTTCCTTTCCGCTAATGTAATCAATATTGACTAATATCATCTTCCTCACCCTCCTTGATTTCTTCAATTCGTTCAATACACACATAAATCATGACTATCGAAAGAAGCACGGGAATGATACCGAACGCATACCTCAAAATCCCGTCCAGGCAATATATCAAAAAGGCAAAGTAAATGACATAATAGATTAAAAAAATAGCTGTAATGATAATCGGTGCAATCATTTTCTTCTTATGCGATTTCAATATCTTCACCTCCCGAGAGTCAGCATTATGTTAGTTAGAGTATAGCACGTGGCGAATAAAAACTCAACCTGTCGAAATAAAAATCCGCTCGATTTCTCGAGGGGTTTCTTTGTACTTATAAAACTGATTACTTATTAGCCAAAGCTGCCTGAGCTGCTGCCAGTCTTGCGATCGGCACACGGAACGGCGAGCAGGATACGTAGTTCAAACCGATCTTGTGGCAGAACTCAACGGAGGTAGGATCACCACCGTGCTCACCACAGATACCTACGTGAAGCTCGGGACGTGCTGCCTTACCAAGCTTAATGGACATCTCCATAAGCTTGCCAACGCCGGTCTGATCCAACTTAGCGAACGGATCGTTCTCGAAGATCTTAGCGTCGTAGTAAGCGTCAAGGAACTTGCCTGCGTCGTCACGGGAGAAACCATACGTCATCTGGGTCAAGTCGTTCGTACCGAAGCAGAAGAACTCAGCTTCCTTAGCAAGCTCATCAGCGGTAAGTGCTGCACGAGGAATCTCGATCATCGTACCAACCTCGTATGCGAGCTCGATACCTGCTGCAGCGATCTCTTCGTTTGCTACTGCAACAACGATATCCTTAACGTACTTCAACTCCTTCACTTCACAAGCGAGAGGAATCATGATCTCCGGATGAACATTCCAATCCGGATGAGCCTTCTTCACGTTGATAGCGGCACGAATTACGGCACGCGTCTGCATCTTTGCGATTTCCGGATAGGTAACAGCGAGACGACAGCCTCTGTGACCCATCATCGGGTTGAACTCATGGAGAGAGTTGATGATTGCCTTAATGTCTGCAACCGTCTTGCCCTTCTTCTCAGCGAGTGCTGCGATATCAGCCTCGTCGGTCGGAACGAACTCATGAAGCGGCGGGTCAAGGAAACGAATCGTTACCGGGTTGCCCTCAAGTGCCTCATAAAGCTTCTCGAAATCGCCCTGCTGCATCGGAAGAATCTTAGCAAGAGCCTCTTCTCTCTCTTCTACAGTATCGGAACAGATCATCTCACGGAATGCATCGATACGGTTGCCCTCGAAGAACATATGCTCCGTACGGCAAAGACCGATACCCTCTGCACCAAGCTCACGAGCCTTCTGTGCATCCTTCGGAGTATCTGCATTTGTACGAACCTTGAGTACACGGAACTTGTCCGCCCAAGCCATAATACGGCCGAACTCACCTGCGATGGTAGCGTCTACGGTCGGGATAATGCCATCGTAAATGCAACCGGTGGAACCGTCGATGGAGATATAATCGCCTTCAACGAACGTCTTGCCTGCAAGAACAAACTTCTTGTTCTCCTCATCCATATTGATCTCGGAGCATCCGGATACACAGCAGGTACCCATACCACGTGCAACTACTGCTGCATGGGAGGTCATACCACCACGAACCGTCAAGATACCCTGAGCAGCCTTCATACCCTCGATATCCTCGGGAGAGGTCTCAAGACGAACGAGAACAACCTTCTCGCCACGCTCCTTCCACTCCTTAGCGTCATCTGCGGTAAATACGATCTTACCACAAGCAGCACCCGGAGATGCAGCAAGCGCCTTTGCAAGAGGAGTAGCAGCCTTCAATGCCTTTGCATCGAACTGCGGATGAAGCAACGTATCCAAGTTACGAGGATCGATCATCTGAACAGCCTTCTCCTCAGTGATCATACCTTCGTCAACCAAATCACAAGCGATCTTCAATGCAGCCTGTGCAGTTCTCTTACCGTTACGGGTCTGAAGCATGTACAGCTTCTTGTCCTCGATGGTGAACTCCATGTCCTGCATATCTCTATAGTGATTCTCAAGAGTAGCGCAAATGCCGAGGAACTGCTCGTAAACCTCAGGCATAACCTCCTTGAGCTGTGCAATCTTCTGCGGTGTACGTACGCCGGCAACAACGTCCTCGCCCTGTGCGTTCATCAAGAACTCACCCATGAGCTTCTTCTCGCCGGTAGCAGGATCACGGGTAAATGCAACACCGGTACCGGACGTCTCGCCCATGTTACCGAATGCCATCATCTGTACGTTAACTGCGGTACCCCAAGAGTACGGAATGTCGTTGTCACGACGATAAATGTTCGCACGAGGGTTGTCCCAAGAACGGAATACAGCCTTGATAGCCTCCATAAGCTGCTCCTTCGGGTCGGTCGGGAAATCGGAACCGATCTTAGCCTTGTACTCAGCCTTGAACTGCTCTGCAAGCTCCTTCAAATCCTCTGCAGTGAGGTCAACGTCCTGAGTAATACCCTTAGCAGCCTTCATCTCATCGATGAGCTCCTCAAAGTACTTCTTACCAACCTCCATAACTACATCGGAGAACATCTGAATAAATCTACGATAGCAATCATATGCCCAACGAGGATTACCGGACTTCTTTGCAAGAACCTCAACAACCTCTTCATTGAGACCGAGATTCAAAATCGTGTCCATCATACCGGGCATAGATGCTCTAGCACCGGAACGAACGGAAACCAACAACGGATTCTCCAAATCGCCGAACTTCTTACCTGCAACTTCTTCAAGCTTAGTGATATACTCCATGATCTGGCCCTGGATCTCATCGTTGATCTGCTTGCCATCCTCATAATACTGAGTACAAGCTTCCGTAGAAATCGTAAAGCCCTGGGGAACCGGAAGACCGAGTCCGGTCATCTCTGCAAGGTTAGCTCCCTTACCACCAAGCAGGTTACGCATACTGGCATCGCCTTCTGTAAATGCATATACCCATTTTTTAGCCATACTACAATGACCTCCTATTATAATCTTACTGGCCGGCTGTTTCTTTGCGTGTCTACGTGCAAGACAATCGAAAATTTCCTTAGGCAACACAAAAAAACGCCTGTGGTCAGCCGCTGGTGCTATTTTAGCACACACACTCCAACAATACAAATGTTTTTTCATCAAATTTATGTTAAATAATCATTACGACATATTGGGCGACAAAAAATGCTGCAACGGCTTCACTTGTCGTTGCAGCATTTGAACACTCATCGTTTTAATTGTCGTGCATCCGCCTATCTGTGCGATAGTGCCGACCTCTTACCACTCGAACTTCTTCTCAAAGTAGCTCTTCAGGTCTTCGATCTTAATACGCTCCTGTGCCATCGTGTCACGATCACGTACCGTTACACAGCCATCGGTCTCGGACTCGAAATCGTAGGTTACGCAGAACGGCGTACCGATCTCGTCCTGACGACGATAACGCTTACCGATGTTACCACGGTCATCGTACTCGCAGTTGTAGTACTTGGAAAGCTCGGCATAGATCTTCTCGCCACCCTCTGCAAGCTTCTTGGAAAGAGGAAGCACACCGATCTTTACAGGTGCAAGTGCGGGATGGAAATGCAATACGGTACGAACATCACCCTCTGCAATCTCCTCCTCGTCGTATGCTGCGCAAAGGAATGCGAGAACCACACGGTCTGCTCCGAGGGACGGCTCAACAACGTAAGGAGTGTATCTCCACTTCTTCTCGTCATCGTAGTACGTCATATCCTCCTTGGATACGTTCATGTGCTGCGTAAGGTCGTAGTCTGTACGGTCTGCAATACCCCAAAGCTCGCCCCAGCCGAACGGGAACAAGAACTCGATATCGGTCGTTGCCTTAGAATAGAAGGACAGCTCTTCCGGATCGTGGTCACGTACACGCATCTCATCTTCCTTGATTCCGAGCGTCTGCAACCAATCGATACAGAACTGCTTCCAGTATGCGAACCACTCAAGGTCGGTATCCGGCTCACAGAAGAACTCAAGCTCCATCTGCTCAAACTCTCTCGTACGGAAAGTGAAGTTACCCGGCGTAATCTCGTTACGGAAGGACTTACCGATCTGGCCGATTCCGAACGGAATCTTCTTGCGGCTCGTTCTCTGAACATTCTTAAAGTTAACGAAGATACCCTGTGCGGTCTCCGGACGAAGGTATACGGTGTTCTTTGCGTCCTCGGTAACGCCCTGGAACGTCTTGAACATCAAGTTGAACTGACGAATGTCGGTGAAGTTGTGCTTTCCACAGGTAGGGCAGGGAACGTTGTTGTCCTCGATGAACTTTGCCATCTGCTCCTGGCTCCAACCGTCGATAGAGCTCTCCAATACGATGCCGTTCTCAGCAGCGAAATCCTCAATGATCTTATCTGCACGGAAACGCTCGTGACACTCCTTACAATCCATAAGCGGATCGGAGAAGCTGCCGAGATGTCCGGAAGCCACCCAAGTCTGAGGGTTCATCAAAATCGCACAGTCCACACCTACGTTGTAGGGGTTCTGCTGGATGAACTTGCTCCACCAAGCCTTCTTTACATTATTCTTAAGCTCTACGCCAAGGTTACCGTAGTCCCATGTATTCGCCAGACCTCCGTAAATCTCGGAGCCCGGGTATACAAAGCCTCTTGCCTTCGCCAATGCCACGATCTTATCCATTGTCTTTTCCATGATATCCTCCTAGCCTCGTACCGCGACAGATGGCGCCTGCGTCGATACGATGTTCTTTTCTATGCCGCCCTACGCCTTCTGCGCAAAGCAAATGCTGTGCTTATCATATGCCGAGTTTTGCATTCTGTCAAATCTTTTTTTGAGATATGCGCAACTTCATGGCTCAAGTGTCTCCAAAAACGCCAAACTACGAAAGGTATGGCGGTTATATTCTCTTCTCCACGCCTCCGTCAGCTCGAGAAGCTCCCCTCGAACCGCATCATTTACGGTAAACGAATAGATCTTCTCCGGCGGTGTCGATGCGATGTAACGCAAGGTGTACCACGTTGACGGCTGAAGGTTAAAATACTCACCGATCGGTACAAGCCCCTGCAATTCTCGTTTCGCGCGTCTCTGCGGATCGAAATCCTCGCCGGCGCAAGCCTCACAGAGACAACCTCCCGCGCGGATTCGAAATACGAACGGCACGTCCTGCTTCTTGCAACGCACGCACTCCGTAACCTGCGGCCCTTCACCATTTAGGTAATACGCCTTCAGCTCGAAGATTAAGCGAGTCAGCTCTTTGCCGATATGTGCATTTGTCAGCGCCCGAAGCGACTGGTACAGAAGCGTCAGCATCGGCCGCTCGTCGTTTGCCTCCCGCGTCATATATTCCGCGAACTCACAGAAGAAAAAGCCGTAGTACGTAAGCTCCACATCCCCTCTGAGCTCCGGAAAATAATTCAGCACCTCGACCTGCGACACCGTGTACGAGCTGCGCCCCTCGAAGAGCAGAAAGCGCGCGAACACAAAAGGCTGCGAGCTTCCGACCAGCGCGCTGTTCGGTCGTCTTGCACCCTTTGCAAATGCACTAATCTTCCCCCGCTCCTTCGTCAGGATGGTCAGTCTCCGGTCGTATTCCCCCACCGGAAGCACCGACAGCACGAGGCCCGTCACTGTGATTCTGTCCGTCAACTGTGTAGTCCCCTTCCAGCGTACAAGCCGCGTACTCGAGATAATCCAGCACGCTGCCCGTCTGCACAAACTTTTTCCACTTTTCCTCGTCCATAAACCCTTCCCCCATGTTCGAAAATGATTCTCTGAAGTTATCTTTTCCTTACGAGAAAGAATTTATCCTGTAGAAAGTGGATTCCATATTTTACGATTGTAGCGCCTTATATACGCCCGCGCATCGAGGAAAATGCTCCTCTGTGCCGGCCGCTCTGCTCGTGCCTTGCACTACCAAGTGCTCATCTCATCCTCGTCGCGATAGCCGTAGTTTTTCAAGAGCAGCTCGCTGTCACGCCAGTCCTTCTTCACCTTTACCCAAAGCTTCAGATTGACCTTGCAGCCGACCATCATCTCAATCTCTCTACGAGCCTCCTGGCCGATCTTTTTGAGCATCGCACCCTGCTTTCCGATGATGATTCCCTTGTGAGAATCGCGCTCGCACACAATCGTAGCGTCGATGTCAATCAACGTACCGCCCGGACGTTCCTTCATGCGGTCGATCATTACGGCAATTCCGTGCGGAATCTCGTCCGAAAGATTGCGAAGTGCCTTTTCACGAATCATCTCAGCAGCAATCTGGCGCTCCGGCTGGTCCGTAATCGTGTCCTCGTCGTAGTACATCGGACCCTCGGGAAGATAAGAGAACAGCACCTCGGTCAAATGCTCCGTATTCTCGCCCTTCAACGCCGAAACCGGAATGATTTCCGCGAAATCGAGCACCTTACGATACGTGTCGATGAACTCGAGAATCTCTTCCTTCTTCACCTTGTCGATTTTGTTGATGACAAGAATTACGGGCACGTCGCCCTGCTTCAGCTTCTCGATGATGTGCTGCTCGCCGGCTCCGATGTAGTTCGTCGGCTCCACAAGCCACAGCACCACGTCCACCTCCGTCAGCGTACGCTCCGCAACCTCCACCATGTACTCACCGAGCTTGTTCTTCGCCTTGTGAATTCCGGGTGTGTCCAAGAAAATAATCTGTCCGCGCTCATCCGTATACACCGTCTGAATGCGATTTCTCGTCGTCTGCGGCTTGTTCGACGTGATCGCAATCTTCTGTCCGATCAGTCGGTTCATCAAAGTGGATTTTCCTACGTTAGGTCGTCCGATAAGGGTTACAAAACCCGATTTGTATGTGTTCATGCATTTCCTCCGTTTCGGTTATCGCAAAGGCTTTACTTCCGCAAAGAGCTCTGCGTGCTTCTTCAGCATACTCTCTCCGCCAAATGCGCAGATGCAGTCCTGAGCCAAGAAGGCACGAATGACCTTCGCCACAGCTCTCAGCTCCTCCACCGTTGCACCGAGCACACCGTCGCGCTCCTTTTGCAGCTCCTCCATCGGGTATCCGATAAAGTAGAGATTCATCGCGCGGTCGCCGCGCATCTTCGGCGTCAGCGGCGTGTCCATGCCACTGATCGTTCCGATAATATATTTTGTACGTTCTCTCTCAGTCAGCTCAAGCTTCTCCATGTATTCCGCCGCCTGCTCATACACCGCATTTGTCTTCTCCAGCTGCGGGTCGCGGTAGGAAACAAACCACGCATTGCCGTTCACCGGCGAGAAGTCGCACATACAGCCGTAAGCGCCGCCCTTTACTCGTACATTGTTCCACAGATAATCCAGTGCCAGAATCGTACGTGCTACGCGCATGCTGCCGTGGTACTTAAGACCCGCCGCTTTGTAATTGCCGGCGCGAGCAAGATATTGCACCTGTCCTCCGTAGGTAAATGCCTCATTTTTCTTCGTCAGCGGATAGCCGCCGTCCCAAGGCGCCTTCTGCGCGGGAGCAATCGTGTAAGGTGACTCCTCCTGTGCGAAGCGGTCCATCGCCTCAATCAGCTCGGGCAACGTCTCAGCCAGCTTCTCGTAGCCCGCCTCCTCGGCAGCGATTCCGACGAGCAGTCGCTCCTTGCGAAGCACGTAGTGCAATACGCCCTGCAAATGCTCCACAACCTCGTCCTCGT
Organism: Lachnospiraceae bacterium; assembly: GCA_045645665.1. GTDB lineage: Bacteria > Bacillota > Clostridia > Lachnospirales > Lachnospiraceae > ISDg. The sequence continues at coordinate 8,764 of JAZRJF010000001.1, forward strand.
GTGCCGCAAAATCGCTCTGCAGATCCTTCAGGAAATCATAATACGTCAGTCTCTTTACGCACTGAATAAAATAGTCCTGTGCATTGTAATAGGAAGCGCAACGGCACGCAGCGGACGAATGACCGCCACTTTCCATCGAGCTACGCATGCGCGAGCAAGCCTCGAATACGATCTCGCGAATACGCTTCTTGTCCGTCAGCTTCGAGGAGAACAGCATCTCGCGAACCAACGCCATAGCATTTGCCAGCTCGTCATAACGAAGCTTCGTCATCACTGCCAGCTTGCCGGAAAATCGTTCGTAGTGCTCGTAATTGCTGAACGTATCCGAAACGACCGAAAGTCCGCCCGTGTGCAGAAGGAATTCGTCGCTCAGCTCGGAATACGTGTGACCATCCGTATCGATGTAGCCGAGAACGTTGATGAGCAAGCCGAGGTACGGAAGCTCCTCAACCGGCAAATCCGTCACGTCAAAGAACATGCGCAGATAGGCGATTCCATTCGTAAAGCCCTCGTGCAGCACAACCGGCACTCCGGCAATCTCCCTCTCCACGTTAGAGAACTGCGTAACCTCTTTACGAATATCCGATATCTCAAGCATCGGCAGACAACCGATCACCTCTTCGGAATCCGGCGTCTCCTGGAAACGGCGAAGTGCGTGCGTCTCCTCCACAAGTCGCTCCAGCTCTTCCGCAGACAAGCTTGCCTTGTAAGCGGCAAGTCGCTCACGCAGAGCCTCCTCCTTGCGCGTTGCAAGACCCTGCACCGGTCGCACGGTTACGATCGTCTTATGCGCATTTTCCAACAAATCCTCGCGAATCAAGCTCTCGAAGTAGCCCGTGCCGATTGCCGCGCGCAGCTCGGTGTAGATGTCGTTGAGCGAGAAGTAGGAAAATGCGGCGTTGTCGTCATACAACCACGAAATCAACATGTTCAAGCCATACAAAAGGCCCTTCGGATACGAGCCGAAGTCCGCCTCGCGATAGCGGAATTCCATCTGGTTCAACGTAGCAAGCAGACTCGTCTCCTTAATTCCCTCGCGAACCAAGCGCTCAAGTTCTCCCTCGAGAATCTCCACAAAGCGGTCCAGCTGCTCCGCCTCGGCACCCTTTGCCGATACCGACAGCATAGGCTGCAGGATGTCGTCAATGAACATACTGCTGATATCGCTGCCGATTCCCGCATCAATCAACGCCTGCTTTACGGGCGCACCCGGTGCGGAAAACAAAACCGCATCCAGCACACACCATGCGATGCAACGCTTCACATCAAGCGATGATCCCATGACCGTATTGTAGGTCAGATACGTCTTATTGTCCGTCGCCTCATCCTCACCGACGGAATACTCGGACTCAAGTCTGCGAACACCCGTAGGCGCCTGCAGTGCAACCGTTGAATCCACAGGATGATTCTCGTAGTGGCTCAAATATTCCTCGTCCAGATACGTCAACTGCTCCTCCATGTCCATGTCGCCGTACAGATAAATGTAGCTGTTGGACGGATGGTAGTAGCGGCTGTGAAAATCCAGATAGCCCTCATACGTCAGCTCCGGAATCTCCTCCGGATCGCCGCCGGACTGCTGTCCGTAGGTCGTGTCGGGATACAGCGATTTCTGCACCTCCCACTCGACCACCTCCTCGGCCGATGAAAATGCTCCCTTCATCTCGCTGTACACAACGCCGTTGATCGTCAGCTCGTCGTCGACCGACTCGAGCTCATAGTGCCAGCCCTCCTGACGGAAGATCTCTTTCTTCTTATAAATATTCGGGTGCAGCACCGCATCCAAATAAACGTCCATCAGATTGCGAAAATCCTTGTCGTTGCAGCTCGCAATCGGGTACACCGTCTTATCCGGATACGTCATCGCATTTAAAAATGTCTGCAAAGACCCCTTCTCCAATTCGATGAACGGGTCCTTCAAAGGATACTTTTCCGAGCCGCACAGCACCGTATGCTCTACGATATGTGCGACACCGGTGCCGTCCGTGGGCGGCGTGCGAAAACCGATGCTAAACACCTTGTTGTTATCGTCATTTGACACAAGGCAAATGCGCGCGCCGGACTTCTTATGGCGAAGCACCAAACCATAGCTCTGAATGTCGGGCAGGTCCTGTCCGTATAGGCGCTCGTATGCGCTGTGCTGTAATTCCCTAAGCTTTCTCATTCCATACCTCCGCGTGCCCCGACTGCTTCAGGGCGCCATTGAGTAGATTATATCATGCTTTTTCTGCTTTGTCATGGTCTGCGAGGCATTTTTCGCAAATTCCCGTTCGACACATTTCATTGACACTTTGTACGTTCTGTGCTACATTGAAAAGCACCGAGGGACATCTCGTTCGAAGGCATCGCAGCTCAGGTTCGCGGAAGCGGGGCATAGAGCCGATCGCCGAACAACCTCTCGCAAAATGCACGATAGGAGGCACAGCATGAAGAAGGGTACCGTAAAATGGTTCAACGCCAAAAAGGGCTTTGGCTTTCTCACCGACGAGGAGGGCAACGACGTATACGTGCATTTTTCCGCACTCAACATGAAGGGCTTTAAGGTGCTCGACGAAGGCGACTCCGTGGAATTCGAGGTCGAGCCGACCGACCGCGGCCCGCAAGCGGTGAACGTGACGAAGCTGTAGGGGCGGGAGGAACGAACCCTTGCCGATTTTTTCTCGACGAAGCGACAGCGCGATACGCTTTACTCCTGCAACAAAAAAACGGACAGATTGTCTCAATGACAGTCTGCCCGCCGAATAAAATCTATTCTACCGTAATCTTAAGTGTTGTATTATCAATATCATCATAGTCCGCATTTTTTATTTCGATACTCACCTCTGCCTCTGTAATATCCCCTATTGCAGCAATATCGTTCTCTTCGAGAGAATCATCCTCGTAATCAATATCTATCACTGCATATCCTCCCGGCATCACGGTAAGTCCGTAGAACGAATACTCTATCATATATCCGTTGAGTGACGCAGAGTCGTATTCATCCCAAATCGTAATTTCTTCCTCACGTTTGTTTTCAACCAGCAGCATCCAATGTATGTCGTCATTATAGGAAACCAGACTGTCATAAAATCCTTTTGAGATAATACGAATGTCATTGTCATCATATACTACGCTACCGGAAAGGTCCAAGGTTGCATCCGCATCAGAGATTGTTGCATCAAGTATCGCTTCATCTGCAAAATCATCATAGTCCACATCCTTGACACTAAAGCCGAATTGAATGTTAGCTATCTCGCTTATTCCGTACGCTTCAAGTGGCTCATAACTAATAACGGATTCTATTTCGATATCCATAATTCGCGTTGCCCCGGGATTAATTTTAGCGTTGCTCCACGTTCCATCATACATCGTTACTCCGTTAACCACAATGTCCGTGATAACTCCATACACTATCTCATCCGTAGAATTTACCACCTCAAGAAAGACCATCTGCTCCCCATCTTCATTTGTTATAAGCGCTTTGGAAACAACACTAACGCCCTCCTGATTATATAGTTCTTTCTCTTCGATGTATTCCACCGTAGCGTCCGCCAAATGCTCCAACGCACCGCTGGCAATCGATTCTCGATAATAGTTTTTCGTATAGTCATGGCTTTTTGCCAGTGAAGTCTCCAACTTGCAGGCGTCATCATACAAAACATCGTAATCGCTGTTCTCAACCTCAAAGTTAATGCAAACGTCCGCTATGCTTGTAATTCCGTACAGCAAAAGCTCATCAACCGCAAACTCAATCGATACCTTTGCCTTCTTGCCCGAAGACACGTCTTCATACAAATAACCGCTGTCAACCATATAGCCATTTATAGAATTGTTGCATTGAAAGGACAACTCGTCATCGCCGAGATTTTCAATCTCCAGTCCCAACGCTACCGTATTCTTCGTATAAGTGAGTTCTTTGGCTGTTATCTTAAACTCCTTCTCATCCACTAAAATCACTTCCGTAATCTCAGCGCTCGTATCAAAATCCGCAATCTCCACCTTCTTCGTCGGTGTCGGCGTCGGCGCCTCAGTTGGTGTCACGTCTTCGCCATTGCTATCGTCCCGGCCATCATCGGCTTGTCCTATCGTGACCGTCGGCGTCTTGTCATTATTCTCTCCTTCGTCACGCTTCTTGTCGCCTCCACAGGCCGCTAAAGATAGTGACAACAATAATACCACCAATAAAATCAACTGTTTCTTCATCTCGTGTACCTCCTTTGGTATCAAATTGATTGGTTATGTGACCGGCTTATGTGTATCACAGTTCGGCCATCATCGCCTGCGCCTTTTGAATCAATTGTCCCACCTGCTCCCGACGCTCATGCAAATGCTCAATCTGTCGTTCGAGCGCCGCCTTCACAACCGCCGGTGGAGCATCGATCAAATCAATGATTTGCCTGACCGAAAAGCCGATGTCTTGGTAGAACTTAATCTGTTCCACCCTACGTTGTGCATTTTGATCGTACAGTAGATGTCCATACTTGTTTTTCCCTGACGGAAGCAGCAATCCGGCGCTCTCGTACCCTTGTACCGCTCGGCGCTTTACGTCAAGCTTGCTACACATCTCCCGCAAAGTTAATACGCTTTCCATAAGCCCTCCTAATTTGACCCTAAAACTGCACGCAACGTGCAGTCAAGGTCTTTTTTTATGAACCGAATCCAATGTTTTGGTTCATAAGAGGCCTTGTTATTTTCGCGAATTTTCTTCACGCAGAATTTTGATATCATCTTTGTTGCGACGTCAACATGGCCACGCGCCTTACCGCCGGCCACCTTCCATCGGCCGCTTGCCATCGGGCGCTTACCGTGGCATACCGAAAGTCGCATAAAAGAAAACCGGGACCTCATTTCTGAGATCCCGGAGGGAAAATTCAATATTCATTCATCTGTCTGCCTAACAGGAAATGCTTTTGGTTTGGGGCGCCAATTAATTTAGTGATTCTATGTGTCGAGTTCTTACATGGTTTTCACGCATACTATTACTAGATAAGTAAACATCATTAGCTTCCCTAATGTACATAACATCACCATTAATCGCACCGGATTTTTCAATCCATTGTTCGCTCGTACATATTCAAAATACGTTTTTTGAACATATTGTTTCTTTGTTAATCTACACGTCACCGACCGTAGCAGATTAAGCACCGGTGCACATAACATACGCGACAACATCCCTAGTACGGCAAAGATGAACAGGCATATATATATTTCAACCACCTCATGTTGCCCTTTGCTAAGAGCAACAAAAGCCAACGATATTAACAAGAACAAGATATTAATGATAACGTTCTTTCTGAGTGACCAGTCTTTATTCGTTACCCAGAAAGCTCCGCATATCCAACACATGCCCATTACGCACCATATAACACCGCCCAACTACACACCTCCTATGCTATTAAGCACCTCATAAATGCTGATACTCATGCAGAAAGGGTTGCTAATAAGCCTTTCACCTTCTTCGCAAATGCTTTTTTATTCTTAGCACACGTTTTTTCGTACTTTGAGCCTGGCGCCCTACAGCAGATCCTCCAAATCATCGAGCTCTGCCTGCAACACCTTGAGATTCTTCTCGGCATCTACCGCGTCCTGCTCTGCTTTTTGGAGCCAGCTGCGGTTGCGTGCCTGGCGGTCGAGCAAGCTTTGGATCGACTCGCTTTCAGCCTCCAGCATGCGTGCGTAGTCCTGCGCCTTCGCGTTGAACTCCTCCTTTTCGGAGATGCTTCTGCGGATGTCGGAGCCTCCCGGCAGTCTATCCTCAAAGCCGACGTCGAGCATATAATGATCGTCGTCTGCGTCGAACTCCTCCGCATTTTTATTCTTCTCCACGAGGAACAAGATCAGGAACAGCACCGTCAGCACGAACATCAATCCGAGCAACGCGTACAAGATCAAGGTCTTCGTGTCAAGCTCCTGCTTTCCCTCGTTTCCGTCAATCGGAGCGGAAGGTGTTCCTGCGGGCTGCGTCGGTTCCGGTGTTACCGTAGGCGTTACGGAAAGGTTCGACTCCGGCGGAACAAGCGGTGCATCCGCATCTTCGTCCTCTTCAACAAAGCGCTGCATCGAGCCCTCTACGGAATCGTATGTATACCAGCCCTTTTCTCCGTCGCCGTTCATTGCGTACACGAGATAGTACTCGCTCTCCTCGGACTCTACGTATACCGTAAGCTCCTTCGAAAGCACGGTTCTAACCGCCTCGGTATATCCCTCGGGAACAGTTACGCCCTCGGGCAGCTTCAAGAACACATAGCTTCTCGCGGCCTCTTGGCCCTCCTCATACGGGTAAAATGCTCCACTCTCGGCATCGTACACGTACAGCTTGTCGTCACTCAGCTGAACGAGCGTCACATTTCCCGCAAGACTCTGCAGGGTAGCAATCGTGTAACCCTCGTATTCCATCGTGCCCGCCTCAAAGCCTTCGGGCGTCTCCACCGTAATCGTATCGAGCACCGTGAGGCT
>JAZRJF010000002.1:0-3112 GCA_045645665.1 Lachnospiraceae bacterium
AAGGCTCTCTTTCCAGCCACAGCGAATCCGAGCCGTACACGCCCTCTCCGTTGTGTCTCAAGCAAAATGTGCAGGCACACGGACAACGATTTGTCATATTCACATAGATACCGTTCTTCACCGGATACGTAATTGTCATCATATTGATTTTCCTCCGTTCATTGTTCGCTTTATATTCAGCTTATCCATCGCGACGCCGACAACGACAAACAGCACACTGCTCAACACAGACTGCGTTATGTACCCCGGAATTCCTGCCAACGGGGAATTGAAGTTGCCGGTTATCAGTGCCTCATACAGATAGTAACCACCGACGCACAATGCCCATGCCGGAATCAGCGCCAGTATATTGCGTGGGCACACGATCTTTTTGCTCTTTCGCGAAAAGAACAGCACTGCCAACGCCTTGATCATGACCGAGCCCGGCGCCCAGATGGCAAAGCCGGTAAGTACATCGGCCAGAAGCGCTCCGCCCGCACCGACGAACATCGCATACGGCAACGGCAACAAGCAAGCCGCAAGATAAATCACTCCGTCTCCGACGTGCGTATATCCGGTATGACTCGGAATGTGCAGATAGGCTGTGAACACAAATACCACCGCAGTGAGGATACCTGCAAGGCACATAAGCTTGACCCTTTGGTTTTTCATAACGATTCGCTCCTCTTATATCTCCAGCAAAAATTCTTCAAAGCAAATGCCATCGGTCTTCGGCAAATCCAGCTCAATGGTGCGACGCAAAACCTTCGCAATAAATGCCGATGCGTGCTCCACAGAGTCTACAAAATCCACTCCGTTCACCGCATCCGCAGCAATAATAGACGAAAACACATCGCCCGTGCCTGAACGGCAAGGACCAACCTTGTGCACGCGGATTGTCTTCGGCTGCTTTCCTTTTTCGAAGATGAAGTTCTCAAGGTCATCGCCACGCTCAAGACCGGAAATGACAATCTTCTGCGGTCCCATGGCGCTTAGCTTCTCGCACAGCTCGGTAAGCTCTGCTTCGCCCATATCCGGGCTATACTCTGTCTCCGTAAGGATACAAGCCTCTGTCAGATTCGGCGTCAAAATGTCCGCATAAGGCACCAAATCGCGCATCTGCTGCGCCAACAACGGCGAATACGTAGGATACAGTTTACCGTAGTCCCCCATCACCGGATCGATTACCGTAATGTTGTCATCCTTTTTGAACAGCTCCAAAAAGCGCTTTACGATGCGAATCTGCTCCGGCGAACCGAGGAAGCCGGTGAGAATACCGTGAAAATGCAACCCGAGCTTTACCCACTCATCGATATACGCATCCATATGCTCCGTGTAGTCGGTGTAAAAAAAGCTATCAAATCCGGTATGATTCGAAAAAATCGACGTCGGCAACGGGCAACACTGTATCTTCATTGCCGAAATGATCGGCAAAGACGCTGCTATCGAGCAACGGCCAAAGCCGCTGAAATCATTGATGACTGCTATCTTTTTCTGACGGTTATGCGACACTTTGCTACTTCTCCTTGATTTTAATGCGAAGCCATTATATAATGATTTTGGTTGTACCGAAATAGTCAGAAAGGAAGAACTTTATATAACCAGATGAAATACAAGATTGAAACTACAAGCGACATTCCCGCTTATCTTCAGCTATACAAACAGGTGCGAGACGACATTGTGAAGGGCATTTACCCACCCGGCAGTAAGCTCCCCTCGAAAAGAACCATCGCGGAGGATGTAGGCGTCAGCACGGTAACAATTGAACACGCCTATGCGCTCCTCTGTGAAGAGGGCTATATCGAGTCCAGGGAACGAAGCGGTTATTTTGTTATCTTCCAAACCGACGACGGCTTTGCCGCCTCCGCAAGCGAAGATCGTCCTCCGATCCATCACGCTTATCACCACGAGAGCTCGACAACTGCCGAATTCCCGTTTTCCGTGCTGGCCAAGACGATGCGCAAGGTGATGAGTGATTACAGCGAGGCGATTCTCGATCGTTCTCCCAACACAGGTTGTATGGAGCTTCGTGCGGAAATCAGCCGATATCTTGCCCGCAGCCGCGGAATCCACGCGGAACCGGAACAGGTGGTCATCGGTTCGGGTTCGGAATATCTCTACGGGCTGATTGTCGAACTGTTAGGGCGTACCAAACGCTATGCCATCGAGTCGCCCTCGTACAAGAAGATTGAACAGGTGTATCGAGCCTGCGACACAACCTACGAGCTGCTTCCCCTTGGGAATGACGGAATCATCAGCTCCGATCTACGGGCATGCGAAGCGGATATCCTGCACGTTTCCCCGTATCGTAGCTTCCCAAGCGGTGTGTCCGCATCCGCGTCCAAGCGGCACGAATACCTCCGTTGGGCCGGCAAAAGCAATCGTTACATTATCGAGGATGATTTCGAGTCCGAGTTTTCCATCTCCAAAAAGCCGGAGGAAACCTTGTTCTCCAACTCCGAAAACGATAACGTCATCTACATGAACACCTTTTCCATGACGATCTCTCCCGGCTTACGCGTAGGCTATATGGTCCTTCCGAAGCACCTCGTTCACGAGTTCGAGGAAAGGCTGGGCTTTTACTCCTGCACGGTTCCGACCTACATCCAGTTTGTCTTAGCCGAACTCATCGCCGGCGGCGATTTCGAGCGACACATCAACCGTGTCAGACGTGCCAAACGCAAGGAGCTATCGTCTGGCAGGTGATGAGCCATTGCGCGCTAGAGAACAAGCCGTCATCCCCCGATCAAGACAGAAACGACACATTTTCACTTGCCGGCACGTTCATACAGTAGCCGTCCAACCCGAAAAGCACAAAAAAGAGAGAAGCACAAGGCTTCTCTCTTTCTTATTATCTTTGCTATATGATTAGTGAGTGATAATCTGCTCAGTCTCCTTATCAAAGATATGCATCTTCGTAAGGTCAAGGGAGATAGATACGGTGTCACCAGGTCTAGCAGCGGTGCTAGGGCTAACGCGTGCGGTGATATCATAATCATCTACGGAGAAGTACAGGAATACTTCTGCACCAAGGAGCTCGTATACACGAACGGTTGCTGCGAAAGAAGACTCCGGATGAGCAACGATGAAGTCAGCGTCATCCTTAATATCCTCAGGACGGATACCAAGAATA
>JAZRJF010000003.1:0-13969 GCA_045645665.1 Lachnospiraceae bacterium
GGCGCTGGCGGCGTGTGTTTGTTGCTTGATCATCGGAGCCATTTGGCTCTTCGCACCGCTGAGAACGCCGAAGACGGACACCTCGAAGCATCGTGGCAGCGATTATTATGAGATTATCGAGAAGCTGGCGGATTACTATCACCAAGATCCCGAGTACTCGAATCGCTTTGAGGAGCTGACGGACGATTTGATGAACGGAATTCTCGGTGGCGGAATCAAGGGAGAAGGCAACGACATGGAGGCGATACCCGAGGCCGAGGCACCGATGGCCGGTGAGAGCCAAGAGTACGAGGAAGTGACGGACAATCAGGTTGCCGGAGTGACGGAGGGCGACCGAATCAAGCGAAGCGACCGATACATTTATTATCTACACGAGAATACGTTGTACATCTATTCGATTGAAGGAGAAGACTCGAAGCGCATGGCGGCTTTTGAGATTCCCACGGATCACATGTTTATGCCGTACTATCAGGATTGGGAGCTGTTCCTCTCCGAGGATTGCAAGACGGTTACGGTTTTGGCCGGCGGAGCGCCCCTTCACGAAAAGAACGAGACCAGAAACATTCCTTCCGTCGTGACGTTGTACTCGCTGGATGTAACGAATCCGATGACAATCGGCGTCAAGAACAAGGTGACGGTCAGCGGCGATTATATGACCGCACGAATTGTGGACGGCGAGATTTTGTTGATTACCAGGTATGAGACTTATGCGGGAAGCGACTACTCGGATGTGAGCACCTTCGTTCCGGGCATCGACGTCGGAAACGGTATGGAGTGCATTTCCGCGGATGACATCTACGTACCGGACACGCTTTCGAACGGGTTCTACACCGTCATCAGCAAGTTCGATGAGGCTACGCTTTCGCTGCTTGGCAACAAGGCGATGCTGTCCTTCTACGAGGAGGCGTATATTACCGAGGATACGATTTATGTGACGCGCGATTATCAGCAGCAGAAGGACAAGACGTACCATTCGTACACCGAAATCGTGGCTGTGTCATATGGCGGAGAAACAGTGAAAGTATGGGGTTCTACTTCTGTAGAAGGCGAGATTCGAGACCGCTTCAGCATGGACGAATATGAGGGTATGCTGCGCGTAGTTACGACGACGCGAGTAAGCGAAGAACGTCGAGACGGATGGACGGTTAGCATGGACCTCGTGTGGGATAAGACAAATGCAAATCTCTACGTCATCGACCTGGCGACGTGGGAGACGGTGGCGAAGGTGGAGCATTTTGCTCCGGCCGGAGAGACGGTACAGTCGGTACGCTTTGATAAGGAAAATGCGTATGTGTGCACCGTAATGGAGCCGACGCTTTCCGACCCGGTATTTTTCTTCGACCTGAGCGACCTGCAGAACATCACCTACAAGGATACCGGTACGATTGAGGGCTACTCCTCCTCGCTGATCAATTTCGGCGACGGCTATTTGCTCGGAATCGGTGTGGGAGATGATTGGAACACCGTGAAGATCGAAGTGTACCAGGAGACGGAGCACAAGGTAGTGTCTGTGTGTAAATATGAGATTCCCTACGCGAGATATTCTACGGAATACAAGTCCTACTATATCAACCGTGATATGTCGCTCATCGGTCTCGGTATTGATAAGGGAAGTGATATGACCAGATATCTGGTGTTGTTCTTCGACGGTACGACACTTCACGAATTACTGTTTACGCCGCTTGCGGGACAAGTGGAGCAGCATAGAGCGGTATGGATTGGCGGTTATATGTACATGCTCGGCGCCGATGACTTCAAGGTAGAGAAGATCGGCGGCGTGGACGGAATGGGCGGAGAAGCGGTTCCGTGGTAAGGCGGAAGCATTCCGAACAAAACCCAAAGATGCACAAAAAGCCTCGGCCCGAGAAATCGGAGCCGAGGCTTGATTTAGTAAAAGAGGAACTTTTAGTTTACGAAGTAGGAAAATGCGAGTACGGCAATTGAATTCCAGTAGATTGCGATCTCGTTTGTGGAGTAGGACTCGTACGCATCGACGTAGCATTTCATGCCGGGAGTACCTTCCGGAATGACCTCACACACCTTGGCGTCGTTGCGGTAGACATTCGGTCCGCCGGATACATAGCCGGGAATCGGTTCGTCAATGCCGTCTGAATAGGTGGGACGATTGTGCGGATTGCGAAAAGCATGCTCGCCGTGTCCCGTAACATAGCTGATATTCAAAGGATTGCGTCCCAACAGGTAGTGGATGTGCTCTTCGGCTGCGTCTGCATAGCCCTGGTCACCGGAAAGCATTGCCGCTACGAGCAGGGTACAAGCATTTGTCATAACGGAAAGGTTGCTGCCCCAGCAAAATTCGCTGTTGCGAAGCGACATGGAGTAGCCACTCATATCGTTTAAGTGGCGTAGGTTGTTCGCCTTGTCTATAAAAGCGTTGCGGAAGACAAGTGTCAGGTCGCTCGGGAAGGAATCCTCCTGTGAGAACAAAATGCAAAGGCCCGCAAAGCCCGAAACGTTCTCCCAACCGAGGCCGGTCTTATCAATGCCGGTTTTGGTCAAAGAGCGAAGTATGGTAAGCGCTCGCTCATCACCCGTAGCAAGATAAATCTCCGCAGCTGCCCAAAGTCTCTCGTCCAAATCACAGGCGTCACCGTACTCACCGGTGTTGCAGCCCTTGGGGTTTTGGAACGGAACGTGCTCGGGATGATTGATCATCCACTCGAAGGAACGCATTGCGGCATCCAAAAGCGCGTCTGCATATTGCACATCGAAATTGCGGAAAATGCGAGAGGCAAGCGCCAAGCTTGCGACAAATGTCGCAGTCGCCATGGAAGATACGGGGAAAGCATATAACGTCGACTTATCGTCCTCCGGCATAATAAACGGAGCATGCACGAGGGTTGTTACCTTGTGGTATACGCCACCGTCTTCCTTTTGCAGCTTTCTCAACCAGTCGATTTCATAACGGCACTCGTTCAAGATGTCCGGTATTCTGTTGCCGCTCTCGGGAATGTTCAAGGAACGATCGAAAGCGCGCGGGAAGAGAAGATAAGCATACAGCAAATGTCCGATTGTTACCGCGCCTGCAGAGGCGTAGCGGCCGTAATCGCCGGCATCGTGCCAGCCACCGGACATGTCCATGCATTTTGTGTTGTCAAGATAATCGTATACCGGCGTATTGTGGCAAATGTCGTGTGTGTAGACATCTGCATGCTCCTTTTGCAAGCTACAGCCACAGCGCTGGAAATAAAACATGCGAAGCATGTCATGAAAAGCATCCTTGTAAAGCTTACAACCGATTCGGAAGGACGGAGATGTCGCACCGGAGTTGTCCTCGATGTGATAAAGACCGGGCACCGTTACGTGTGAGAAGTCGATCTTCCACACCTCATCGCCGCTGGCTTCATCGTGACCATGGTAAACAGGACTAAGTTCTACTGATGTAGAATTATCTTCGTTCACAAGCTTACAGCTCGTAGCGTCGGTCATCATTGCGAATTTTTTTGCGTATCGGCGATAACCGATTTGGTCGACAAATACAGACATCTGAAAACCCTCCTTTGCCAGTGTGCATACGTAGCCCGAATACCGGTCTACACATTTAGTATAACGTGTATTGTAATGGGCGAACATAGTGTATCTTATAGTATTTCCATTCGTTTTTGTTTTAAAATCTCATTCGGCAAAATAATGTCGTACTTTTTTGCAATTGTATGTAGAATTTACGACACTTATGTGCTACAATACAGGGTGTGATGTTATCACCTCATATCATATATATGTGGTGGCGGCATCGATTGATGTGGATGTGGAGTGATACAATCCAACGAACATACAGCTCACTTCAATATCAGAAAGCGCATTTGCGCGAGGAGGTAGACTATGATAAAGACGAAGCTTCGTATAGCACAGGGATCAATCTTGCCGTACGTTGCCGCGATTGTGGCATTTTTGGCGAGCTTGGCGTGTTTCCTGGACTACGATGTGACGATGACGAAATTTCGATGGGAATACATACTTCCGATGTCGTATGATTCGAAATTTCTGAACATTGCTTGGATTTTGCAGACGGGAGGACTTCTGTTGCTGGCAATTCTTTTGATTGTGGCGGCGAAGAAGTATTTGGCCGTTCTGGTTTTGCCGGTGACGATGTACGCAGTCGCTAATGTATTTCTCGTACTAGAGAACAACAGCAAATTTTACTTTTTGCTGATCGGTGCGCTGTTGGTATTCTATTTCTTTGCATTGATGGCGTTGAATATTATTCATTCCAAGTTCCCGGCAATGCTTGCTTCTATCGTGATTATTGCCGGAATTGCGGCACTTTGTGTATTGGGAAAAGAGCCGTTCGTCTTTAGAGATGTGAATTTCGGCGAGATGTTCGACATGGCTTTGCTCATTCAGACTCTCGGATATTATGCGGCAATTCTTCTTGTGACGTTTTCGATTACGGAGAAATACGTAGCGGAGATCGGCGAGGCTCCCAAGAAGGAGACTTCGAAGAAGGATGCTTCCAAGAAGGAGGCGGCACCTGAGGTGGCACCGAAGAAGGCTGAGGCACCGAAGGAGAGTAGCAACTGGTCGCTGTATGAAAGACCGCTTGATACAACAGCGGAAGATTCGGCGGATGCTCTGTTCATAGCAGAGGATACGCAGAAGGCCGCTCAGCGTAACGAGGCATTCTCGGTAAGTGATTGGCTGGATCAGCAGGAAGAGAATTCGAAGAGCCAAGCTGCGGCTACGCCGATAACCGGAACCGGATTGCAGAAGTCGCTCAAAGAAGAAATCGTGTATGATCGCGATCAGAAGCTTATGTATCGTAAGAAGGTGAATGTCTTCTCCGTAGTGGGCTTGATCCTCAGCATCGCAGCTATCATGCTCGGTGTGGTTGGATTGTTTGATATAGTAGAGATTGAAGCTCTGCAGGACGATACGGTTGTTTTGATGCTGTTCGCACTCGGCTTGTGCATGCTGTGCGTATTCGGAACACGAGTTACTTATAAGGAATATTATACGAAGACTATCGTGACCGAGCGTAAGGTAGTACGTGAAGAGAGTAACTGGGAAGAGTTTATTGCAAATCGTCTGGAAGAGGACGAGCGCAACATTGCATCCTTGACAGACAGCTATGCAAAGATGACTGCGGTATATACGCGATTGCTCGAGACGACGGCCGAGCTTTCGAACAATGTGAAGGCACTTCGCATGAATCCGGATGCGGTTCAGACGATGGCTTTGGAAGACGCGGTGAAGGAGCTCGCAGCCGAGTATGAGGAAAATGCGGGAAGCTTCGGCGTAGACTCCATTCTCGCGGAGGAGTTAGAAAAGGCTGACGTTTCTGAAGTTGAAGCTGCCGAGGCCGAATTCGAGAAGGAATTCGAAGACGAGCAGGAGGAGAGCGAGTACATCTCCATGGACGCTGCATTTGCAGCATATGAGGCGGCTAGAGAGGTTGAGTCCAAAAGAGAAGCAGAGTTGACCGAGGCGGCTGAGCTTGCCGAGGAAGCTACGGCAGAAGTGGCTGAGGAAGCAGAAGAAGCTGTAGAGGAAATCTACGAGGAAGCAGTTGAGGCAGCCGAAGCATTTGAAGAAGCTGAAGAAACTGCTGAAGAAGTAGTTGAGGAAGCATTTGAAGAAGTTGCTGAGGAAGTTGCAGAAGAAGCAACGGAAGAAGTGGCTGAGGTTTTTGAGACCGCTGAAGAAGCAGTCGAGGAAGTAACAGAAGAAGTGGCTGAGACTGTCGAGGTAGTTGAAGAGGTTGCCGAGGAAGTAGTTGCAGCAGAATATGCGCCGTTTGAAGAGGCATCCCATGAGGAGACGCATGAGGAGGAAGCATCGGACGTTGTTCTTCCGACCTTCCGTGGTTTCGGATATGACGACATGGATCAGAAGGATGAGGAATTTGATGATTTCTTCGCAGGCAAGCAGTATCAGATGAAGCCCTTCTCTGCAAGAAGAAGCACGGCTTACTATGAGGATGTAGAAGGCGATGAAGATGACGATATGCCAAAGCGTGAGTTTGCCGAGAGCATTAAGGCAAATCTGTACGGCTTGCTGGACGATGATTTTGAGGACAGCGAGGAGGCACAGGAGGAGCCTTATTTCCCGAGTAGCGTAGAAGAGCCGATCGAAGAAGCTGCAGAGCAGGTAGAGGAAGCAGCGGAAGATGTTTTCGGTGCAGCAGCGGAATTCAAGATTTTGAGTGATGCGGAAGATGCTGTAGAGGAACTTTTGAATGAGCAGGACGATGAGCCGATGTTCTCAGCCGCTCCGATGGGTGCCGATCCGGCCCTTCCGAGTCAGGAGCAGGAAGAGGTAGAAGAGGTTCAGGCTACGCCGGTACAGGACGATGAGCGTCGTAGAAAGCTTCAGGAGAAGCTTGAGATGATTTATCGCCGCAACCAAGAGCAGAAGCGTGCGAAGGAAGACTTCAAGGATCTCGAGGATGACATCATCGTAATCCGCTAATCGATTGGAAACGGTATCAGCGATTATTCAATATACGAGATAATAAAAATGGTGGCGAGTGTGATATGCCTCCCCTTATCGGACAGCAATCCGAGAAGTAGGGGCCTATCACACTCGCCACCTTCGTTTGTGAAGTAAGCAGTCGGTACGCGACCGGTTCGATTAGTTCAAACCGTCGGAAATAACGGACTCAAAAGTACCGTCTCCGTCCGTGTCGGCAAGTACCGTGTCCAAATCGCCGTCGCCGGTTGTGTCGAGAAGGATGGTATCGATGGAACCGTCTCCGTCCGTGTCAAGCATTACGGTATCTACGTTGCCGTCACCGTCGCCGTCGATAGCAATGATTCCGTCCTCGTTCGGAGCAAGAGCCTCATCCAAAGCATCCTCGATGTCAAGGGATTCACCAAACTTGGACTTATTATAGAGCTTTGCAGCCACGTAGCCACCGGCAAGGGCAGCACCGATTGCAAGTAAAATAGTTGTTGACTTCTTCATAGCAGTTGTTCCTTTCGTAAAATGTTCTTTTCGTCATTATAGCAACGAATCGGAGAGAATACAATGCATTTTCGCAGGTCGTATGAAAAGTTTAGAAATGAATTTCTGTGGTATCTTCTTGGAATGAAGGCTTGTGTTGAATTTCGGATTGTGATATAATACGATGCAAAGTGTTCTATAGTCGGGAAATGTGCCCAATTTCCGCGGCTAGGCATGACAAGACGTGCGGTGTGTGCGTCGTTATAGGAGGATATTATGTATCAGATTATAGAAGCGAAAGAGTTGACCACGAACATTTTCATGATGGTAGTTCGTGCAGAGCGCGTGGCTAAGAATTGTCTTCCCGGACAGTTTGTAATCGTGCGTGCGACCGAGGACGGAGAGCGTATTCCGTTGACCATTTGTGATTATGATCGTGCACAGGGAACGATTACGATTGTATTTCAGATTGTAGGAGCGGGAAGCTTAAGCCTTTCCAAGCTTCAGAGCGGCGATTTTATTCAGGATTTTGTCGGACCGCTCGGAAGACCGTCTGAGCTGTGTGAGCTGCCGCTTGAGGAGCTGAAGCAGAAGCGCATCGTATTCATTGCCGGTGGTGTAGGTACCGCACCGGTATACCCGCAGGTGAAGTGGCTGAAGGAGCAGGGCGTAGACGCGGACGTTATTGTCGGTGCGAAGACGCAGAGCTTGCTCATTCTCGAGGAGGAGATGAAGGCGGTAGCCGGCAATCTCTATATTACAACCGATGACGGCTCTTATGGTAGAAGCGGAATGGTTACGAAGTGCATTGAGGATTTGGTTGCAGAGGGCAAGCAGTACGATGTGTGCATCGCAATCGGTCCGATGATTATGATGAAATTCTGTTGCTTGACGACGAAGAAGCTCGGTATTCCGACCATCGTATCCTTGAATCCGATCATGGTAGACGGAACCGGTATGTGCGGTGCTTGTCGTGTGACGGTCGGCGGAGAGGTGAAGTTTGCATGCGTAGACGGTCCGGAGTTCGACGGTCATTTGGTTGACTTCGATCAGGCTATGAAGCGCCAGACGTTGTATAAGACGCAGGAGGGCAGAGCCTTTTTGAAGGAACAGGAGGGCGCAACTCACCATGGTGGTTGCGGCAATTGCGGAGGTGACAAGTGATGGATGTCTTGAAGAAGGTACCGGTACAGGAGCAGGATGCGAGTGTACGTGCTAAGAATTTTGACGAGGTGTGTCTCGGTTATACGGCAGAGGAAGCAATGCAGGAGGCAGACCGTTGTCTCGGTTGCAAAAATGCGCAGTGTGTAAAGGGATGTCCGGTTGCAATCGATATCCCCGGATTTGTCGCTGAGGTAAAGCAGGGCAAGTTTGAAGACGCCTACAAGGTGATTGCACAGGCGAGCTCGCTTCCGTCCATTTGCGGTCGTGTATGTCCGCAGGAGAACCAGTGCGAGGGCAAATGTATCCGCGGAATCAAGGGCGAGGCAGTTTCGATCGGCAAGCTCGAGCGTTTTGTCGGCGATTACGCTATGGCGAATGGTTTGCAGCCCAGCTGCGACGTAGAGCCTCTTGGTAAGAAGGTAGCTGTCATCGGCTCCGGTCCGGCAGGACTTACCTGCGCGGGAGACCTTGCAAAGCTCGGCTATGATGTAACGATTTTTGAGGCTCTTCACGAAGCGGGCGGAGTACTGGTATACGGTATTCCGGAGTTCCGTCTTCCGAAGGATGCGGTAGTGAAGAAGGAGATTGAGAACGTTAAGGCACTTGGCGTGAAGATTGAGACGAACGTTATCATCGGCAAGTCCGTAACGATCGACGAGTTGATGGAGGAGGAAGGCTTTGAGGCGGTATTCATCGGCTCCGGAGCCGGTCTTCCGAAGTTCATGGGCATTCCCGGCGAGCAGGCGAACGGTGTATTCTCGGCAAATGAGTACCTCACCCGTAGCAACCTGATGAAGGCTTTCCGCGAGGATTCCAGAACGCCGATTATGCGTGCGACGAAGGTGGCTGTTGTCGGTGGCGGTAACGTAGCGATGGATGCTGCAAGAACGGCTCTGAGACTCGGTGCTGAGACGCACATTGTATATCGTAGAAGTGAATCGGAGCTTCCGGCAAGACGCGAAGAGGTGCATCACGCTAAGGAAGAGGGTGTCATCTTTGATATCTTGACGAATCCGGTAGAGATTACCGTAGATGAGGCCGGCTGGGTGAACGGAATTCGTTGCGTGCGCATGGAGCTTGGCGAGCCTGATGCTTCCGGAAGAAGACGTCCGGTTGAGGTTCCGAATTCCGAATTCGTAATCGAAGTGGATATGGTCATCATGGCTCTCGGAACTTCCCCGAATCCGATGATCTCCTCGACGACGGCAGGTCTTGAGGTGAACAAGCGCGGATGCTTGGTGGCAGACGAGGAGTACGGCAAGACGACGAAGGAAGGCGTATTCGCAGGCGGAGACGCCGTAACCGGTGCGGCAACCGTTATCTTGGCGATGGGCGCAGGTAAGGCGGCAGCGAAGGGTATTCACGAGTATCTCAGCAACAAGTAAATCCGTCATACGAAGAGCGGTCGTAAGCCGTTCGATAATGAGAAGAAAGTATATAAGCGGTGGGAATTTCGGTTCCCACCGCTTTTTTGTGCGGCATCTGCCAAAGGGTAAGACACAACGTTCTCGGCGTGGAGAGGAACATTTTCTCGAAAGTGCTTCTCCCTACGGTGTGTGGTGGGCTACCAGTAGGAACGATAAGTATCATTGTATACAATGAAAAATGTATACAAATTTTTATTTTTCTATTCCATATGGGGACTAGATGGGGTATAATGTGCCCAGAGCTTTCGGGATACATTTTTAGGAAGATACCCGGGGCGATTATGATGAAATCTAAGGAGGATGTGTACCATGTCTTATGTAGCAGAGGTATTGGAGCTTGTAAAGAAGAAAAATGCAAGCGAGCCCGAGTTTATTCAGGCAGTTACCGAGGTTTTGGAGTCTTTGAAGCCGGTAATTGATGCAAATGAGGAGTTGTATAGAAGAGAAGCGGTTCTTGAGCGCTTGGTTGAGCCGGAGCGTCAGTTTAAGTTCCGCGTTCCGTGGGTAGATGATAAGGGACAGGTTCAGGTGAACACCGGTTACCGTGTACAGTTCAATTCCGCAATCGGACCGTACAAGGGTGGTATTCGTCTTCATCCTTCCGTAAATATCGGTATTATTAAGTTCCTTGGTTTTGAGCAGATCTTTAAGAACTCTCTTACCAGCCTTCCGATCGGTGGTGGTAAGGGTGGCTCTGACTTCGATCCTAAGGGCAAGAGCGATCGCGAAGTTATGGCATTTTGCCAGAGCTTTATGACCGAGCTTTGCAAGTACATCGGTGCTGACACCGACGTTCCTGCAGGTGACATCGGAACCGGTGCAAGAGAGATCGGTTACATGTTCGGTCAGTACAAGAGAATTCGTGGCGTATACGAAGGCGTTCTTACCGGTAAGGGTCTTTCCTACGGTGGTTCCCTTGCAAGAAAGGAAGCTACCGGTTTCGGTCTTCTTTACTTCACCAAGGAGATGCTTGCTTGCAACGGTATTGATATCGCCGGCAAGACCATCGCTGTTTCCGGTGCAGGTAACGTAGCAATCTACGCTATTCAGAAGGCACAGGAGATGGGCGCTAAGGTTGTTACCTGCTCCGATTCCACCGGCTGGATTTACGACAAGGACGGCATCGATGTAGCGCTCCTTAAGGAGGTTAAGGAGGTTAAGAGAGCACGTCTTACCGAGTATGCGGCAGCTAGACCGAGCGCTGAGTATCATGAGGGTAAGGGCGTATGGACCGCAAAGGTTGACATCGCACTTCCTTGCGCAACGCAGAACGAGTTGAACCTTGACGACGCTAAGACGTTGGTTGCTAACGGCGTTATCGCTGTTGCAGAGGGCGCTAACATGCCTACCACTCTTGACGCTACGAAGTACTTCCAGGATAGCAAGGTTCTCTTCGCACCCGGAAAGGCTTCCAATGCAGGTGGTGTAGCTACCTCCGCACTTGAGATGTCTCAGAACAGCGAGAGACTTAGCTGGTCCTTCGAAGAAGTAGATTCCAAGCTTCAGTCTATCATGATTAACATCTTCCACAATACCGATGCTGCTGCTAAGAAGTACGGTATGGAAGGCAACTACGTAGTAGGCGCTAACATCGCCGGCTTTGAGAAGGTTGTAGATGCACTTCTTGCTCAGGGTGTATGCTAATCGCTGGTTAGACTTTCGGACATTTAATAAAAAATGAATGAGTATTTGCGGTGTGGTTCTTGTGAGTCACACCGCATTTTGTTATAATATCATTGAAGGTGGACATACTAGCTTCAAAGATGTTTTGCAACAAGGTTGATTACGGGAAGTGGCCTACGGCCGGAAAGTGAGGTAACACATGAGAACAGTGACGACGGCAATGTACGATGAATTGACGAAGGTAGAAGAGTTGGTAGTGCTTGATTTTTGGGCACCGTGGTGTGGACCGTGCAAGATGCAGGCTCCGGTGTTTGAGGCTGTGGCAGCGAAGCATCCCGAGGTGTACTTCGGCAAGGTAAATGTGGATAATGAGATTGAGCTTGCGCAGCGATTCGGAATCATGAGCATTCCGACCATCGTTTACTTAAAGGGCGGACAGCTTATAAAGAAGACGACCGGTTATCAAGAAGAATTTGAGCTCGAGTCGTATATTGAGGAATTTGCGTGAGATACTAATGTACAATAAACAATTAGGGGAGTGTGTATGAAAGCATGGAAGATGGCCGCAATCGGCGGCGCACTGGCAGCAAGTGCCGTATATATCGGCTCTTTGGCTGCATTTATGAAGTTCTTTTGCAGAGAGAAGCCAAATGGCAAGGAGTTCGAGGAATTCTGCAAATATATCGACGGAAGCCCGTACCGTGAGTGGCTGCCGAAGATTCGTGAGGCGCGCGAATGGTTGCTTGCGTTGCCGCATGAGGATGTGTATATTACGAGCGAGGATGGATTGAGCTTACACGCACGGTATTTTGCGAATCCGAACAGCAACGGACGTACCGTAATCTTCAGTCATGGCTACAAGAGCAGCTGCGAGCACGATTTTAGCATCATTGTTCCGCGATATTGGGATCAGGGCTACAATATGCTGATGCCCGATCAGCGAAGCCACGGCGAGAGCGAAGGACAGTACATTTGCTTCGGTACGAAGGAGATGCGAGACTTTGAGGGTTGGTGCCGCTATATCGTAAAGCGACAGGGTGAGGATGCGCGCTACGTGCTTCACGGCATGTCGATGGGTGCATCGGTTGCACTTTTGGCAGCAGGTCTTCCCGAGGTGCAGAGGCATTTGCTCGGTGTAGTTGCGGACAGCGGTTTTACGAGTCCGTATAATCAGTTTGTGCATATGGCAAAGGATTGCATGCACGTTCCGACCTTTGTTCTTTCTGTTTTGGAAGGGATCTGTGCAAACCGTGCCGGATTCCGCTTTCACGATGCTTCTACCGAGGAGGCGCTTCGCAAGGTAAATGTACCGGTGCTTCTGATTCACGGCGAGGGCGATAACTTCGTACTGGCAGAGAATTCGCGGAAGAATTTCGACGCTTGTGCGGCGGAAAAGAAGTGGTTGATTATCGTACCGAAGGCGGGACATGGTTTTGGCTATTTCGGTGCGGTGGAGCGTTGCGAGGAGGCCTTGAAGACTTTTTGGGACAGCCTCGAGCCGTCAAATGCATAACACAAGTACAGACACCATATCTAGTGGCGATGAAATGGAGGCACGCCACTAGATGTGGTTTTTTTGATTTTTTGGTGCGATTTTTTGCGAAAATAATTGATTTGTCTCTTTACAAATGTACTGCGCTATGCTAATATCGAAGCAAGGGAAAAAAGATACTCGGCGAAAGCGGAGCGCGTATTTTTTTTTGCCCAAATACAACAGATATATTGGAGGGTATTATGAAGCTGATCTATCAAGTAGAGGACAAGCCGAAGTTCGGCGCGTTGATTGTCTTCGCCATTCAGCAGCTCTTGGCTATCATGGCTGCAACGTTGGTTGTTCCGATTATTATCGGCAATGACATGAGTCCTGCAGCAGCACTGTTCGGTGCAGGTATCGGCACGATTGTGTACGTATTGTTTACCGCAAGAAAGAGCCCGGTATTCCTCGGTTCTTCCTTCGCATTTTTGGGATCTATGGGTGCGGCTTTTGCAGGCGGCGTATCGATGAGCCTTGGTTACCTTGGTTTGATTCTCGGTGCGATCTTCGCAGGTTTGGTATACGTTGTTATCGCACTTATCGTTCGTTTTGTAGGTGTTGCTTGGCTCAACAAGCTTATGCCCGCAGTAGTTATCGGACCTACCGTTGCAATTATCGGTCTTTCCCTCGCAGGCAATGCGGTTGGTGATATTACGACCGGCGGCGTAAAGGTTGATGGCGCAGCAATTGCACATCCTTTGGTTGCACTTCTTTGCGGCTTGGTAACACTCGCGGTTACGATGCTTTGCGCAACCTACGGCAAGAGAATGGCTAAGCTCATTCCTTTCATTCTCGGTATCCTTGCAGGCTATGTGTTTGCACTTATACTTACCTTGATCGGCAATGCGGCAGATGTAGATGCTCTGAAGCTTCTCAGCTTTGATTCCTTTAAGAATCTTTTGACGGACGGCAAGGTGACGATCGAAACGTTCTTCCAGGTTCCCGATTTCACATTCCTTACCGCGGTAGACGGTTTCAAGGAATTGAACGCTTCCTACATCGGAACGATTGCGGTTGCATACATTCCCGTAGCATTTGTAGTATTTGCTGAGCACGTTGCAGACCACAAGAATATCTCCTCCATCATCGAGAGAGACTTGCTTGAGAGCCCGGGTCTTCACAGAACCCTTCTCGGAGATGGTGTTGGTTCTATGGTTGGCGCATTTCTCGGCGGTTGCCAGAATACGACTTACGGTGAGTCCGTTGGTTGTGTGGCAATTACGAAGAACGCATCCGTATATACGATTATTACCGCAGCAGTCGGTGCAGTAATCATTTCCTTCTTGTCTCCGTTCATCGCTTTCGTTAATTCGATTCCGTC
>JAZRJF010000004.1:0-7550 GCA_045645665.1 Lachnospiraceae bacterium
TTCTTCGAAATGAGCATACATACGCTTTTTCCGCCGTCAATCAGTGCATTTGCACAATAGCGCAGCTCATCGAAATTCAAACCACTCGCAAAAGCATATACGGCGTCTCCGAGCTCTACCTTCTCGAGCTCGTAAAATGCGAGCTTCTTCGATACACGCTGTAGCTCTCCGCGCAACGCCTGGGACGTTGCATGTCTTTCGCGAACTGCCTCCACGACCTTTTCTCTCGGAACCGACAACAGCTTCATCAGCTCCTTGTTCGCCGCATTTAAGCTCATATAATCTCGCAAAGCCTCGATTCCGGCAAGCATCTCGATGCGCGTGCCCTGCTTAAATGAATAAAAATTCACGACCTTAATCAAGCCGACCTCGCCCGTCTTCGCCAAATGCGGAGCGCAACAAGCACAGCAATCGATGTCCTCGCCGATCTTCACGATTCTCATGTCGTCGCCCAGCTCGATCTTACTGCGGAAATTGAGGTCCTTTGCCTCCTCCGGAGTAGGGTAAAAGGCTACGACGTCGGCATTTGCATACACTGCCTCGTTCGACAAGCGCTCGATCTTCTCGATATCCTCCTGCGTAAGCGCACCGTTGAAGTCCACCTGCATCCAATCAGACCCCATATGAAAGCCTACATTGTCATAGCCGAACAGTGCATGCACCACACCCGAGAGAATGTGCTCTCCCGTATGGCTCTGCATTCTGCTGTAGCGAAGTCCCCAGTCCAGCTCACACGTCACTTCCTCGCCAACCGGCACCTCCGATTCGATGGTGTGGTAGACGATGTCACCCTTTCGCTGAACGTCCAACACCTTAATTCCGTTTATCGTACCCTCGTCTGCAGCCTGACCGCCACCCTCGGGGAAAAATGCGCTTCGATTCAGCACTACAACGTAGTTCTCGCCCTCCAAAGTACAAGCCTCTACCGTAGCGCGAAAGCTTCTGCAATACGAATCGCTCTCATAGATTCTCTCAGTCATAGTCTCATTCCTCATTCTTGTGCAAGCGTTCCCGCTTGAAACATTTCTTACCCGATATCAATCCGCTCAAAGTTAATCTCGCTCTCGATGAACGCCGTTCTCTCCTCTTCGCTGTCGAAAAGAGAATACGCAATCACGAGCTTTGCATACGCCATCTCATTCGTAAGCCCGTACAAAAAGCGCATTCTACGGCCGTTTACCTCGTGCTCGCCTATCGTGGAAACCGTCTCATACGTGCCTTTTCTCAGAATCGAGGGGGACAGATATACGTCCACCGGCGGATTCGCTCCCAAGCAGCAATCCAGCAGATACAAAACCGAATTCTCACCGTATTCCGAATGCTTCTCATCCTTCTGTGCACACGCGGTACCCGAATGAAACGTGCCGTGAAGCACCGCCGCAAAACGCTTGTAATCGTACGCCGCATAATTGATTCCGACGTACGGCGTAATGGACAGCACACACTCCCGCAGCTTCACATCGCCGTATACGTCTACTGCCTTCTTTCGCTCACTGCTCGGAAATGCCTTTTCCAGCACCTCGAAATATTCGCGGCAATTCTCATCCGAAATATCGGTGATATCCAACTCGCCGACGCTGTGAAAATCCTCGGAATAATTCTCGCACTGTCTGAGTCTCGAAGCCAAATGCAGATACATCCGGCCATCCGACGGATTCTTGTACGGAACATACACATTTGGCGCAATGCCACGGCAAATGCACTCAATGGCGCATCGGAAGTTATCATTGCCGTTCGTTCTCTCGGATGCCAGTCGCTCATTTGCCGAGACAAAAAAGACCGGAACAT
Source organism: Lachnospiraceae bacterium (assembly GCA_045645665.1). GTDB lineage: Bacteria > Bacillota > Clostridia > Lachnospirales > Lachnospiraceae > ISDg. Next base: position 1,789 of record JAZRJF010000004.1, read on the forward strand.
TCGTCGAGCTAAGCAGCATCGAAAACAGCGCGGAGGAATAGGCCAGCGTGTCGGTACCGTGCGCAAACACAATGCCGTCATAGGATTTCCGGGCAGTGTATTCACGATACGTCTCGAGGATACGATTCCATCTCTCGATTGTCATATTCTCGCTCAGAGTATATAGATTTTCGGTCAAATCGATCGTAACACTGCCGGCATACGGCGAATCCGACTTTAGATAGTTCTCCTTCAAAAGGGCACCGGCAATCGAGCTTACCGAAAGATTGCCTTCTTCGTTCAGTGAAGTGCAGATCGTTCCGCCGACCAGAATCAGAAGTATATCAGCCATGTTTCCTCCAAATGCGTAGCGGGAGAATACTCTCCCGCATTGTCTTAACAGTCACTCAATTTTTTATCCAAAAGCTCGCGGATTACATCTGTGTCTGCGGCATTCTTAAGCGCTCTCATACAAGCACCGAACAAAGCCTGCTTAGCCTTAACCTTACCGCTCTTATAATCGGCAACCGCCTGAGCATTCTCGGCAAATACGTTGTCGATAACGCTTTCAATCGTAGCGGTATCTGCCTTGCTATCCAAAGCATTTTCCTTGCAATATGCCACGGGATCCACACCGGTCTCGATGACTGCGGCAAGAATCTTTCTACCGATCGTTCTGTTGATCTGTCCGCCGTCTACCATGCCGATGATCTTCGTCAAATCCTCTGCGGTAATCTCGAGATCACCAAGCAGCTTGCCGTTTCTACGAAGAATTCCGACACTGTCCGTAAGAAGCCAGCCCGCAACATTCTTTGCGTCGCAGCCCATAGCTACGGCCTCGTCCAGAATCTTGCTCACATTGTGATGGTGGATGAGCATATCGATTTCCTTCTCGGAAATGCCTGCTTCGCGGTAGTAATCGGCCTTTTCGTCAATTGCTGCCGGCATAGCTGCCTTAATCTGCTCAAGCCACTCATCGTCAATGATGATCGGCATCAGATTGGCATCCGGGAAATAACGATAATCCGCTTCCGTCTCCTTGTTACGCATAGCGGAGGTCTTTCCGGTTGCATCGTCAAAACGTCTCGTCTCCTGTACAAGCTCCTCGGTTTCGAACTCCAGTGCATCGATATGACGCTGTGCCTCATAACGAATCGCACGGTCGATTGCCTCGAAGGAAGCCATGTTCTTAATCTCGGTACGAACACCGAACTCGGTGCTGCCCTCAGGACGAACGGAAATGTTAACGTCACAACGCATAGCACCCTCTTCACACTCGGAAATACCGCCTGCGCGGAACATCGACTTCAGCTTGTTCAAGTAAATCAATACTTCCTCTGCGCTACGGAAATCCGGCTGCGTAACGATCTCGATCAACGGAACGCTGGTACGGTTGAAGTCTACGAGAGAAGCCTTTCCTACGTGAACGAGCTTACCTGCATCCTCTTCCATGTGAATCTGCTTAATGCGGACATCTCTCTCGCCCTCAGACGTCTTGAGCGTTACCACACCATTTGTACAAATCGGATGGTTCAGCTGCGTAATCTGATATGCGCAGGGAAGGTCCGGATAATAATAATTCTTCTTGTCGAAGGTCGTATATCTGCTAATCTCGCAGTTCAGCATAAGACCTGCGGTCACTGCAAGCTCAACGACACGCTTGTTCATTACGGGCAGCATACCGGGCATACCGCTACAAGCGGGACATACGCAATCGTTAGGCTCCTTGGAGGCCGAATGTCCGCCGCAGGAGCAGAAAATCTTAGATTCGGTACTAAGCTCTACGTGTGTTTCAAGTCCGATGACAATTTCATATTTCATACTCATTCACTCACCTTTCAATGCTTCCGGCAAGGCTCAACAGCACATTTTCGCTAAAATGCTTACCCATAAGCTGAACACCGCCACTTACAAGTGCGGGCGTTCCTACAAGGTTTGCAATCGCGGTAAATACGCTTTCGCCGAAAACCGTTTCAAATGCTTCACTGATGTCGTAAGCCTTGTATGCCGACTTACTGCACACGGGTGTCAACACCGCGTCGTACTGCTGCATAAGCGTCTCAAACTGCTCCGCAACGACACGACGTACCTTGAGCGACTTGCCGTAGCAATCCTCGTAGCGATTCTTGGACAATACATCGGAACCGTAGAGAATAACCGCCTTCGTCAGGAAGTTGAAGCCCTCCGTTCTGGTGTTCACGTACAACTCGTCAATGTTGTTGTACTGTGCCGCACGATAACCGAACTTCACACCGTCGTAACGGGATACGTTGTTGCAGGTCTCTGCCGTCATAAGAATCTGCCATGCGGTGTTCGCCGCATCGCAAAGAGCAAACGAAACCTCTTCTACAACAACACCCTGTGCGCTCAGCTTCTCTGCGTAAGCCTTTACGCGCTCGCGGGTTTCGTCGTCTGCCTTCTCAAGCAGTTCCTTAATGATGCACACACGCTTGCCTTCGACGGACTCATTTGCCTGGTACGAAAGCTCCTGCTTAAGGCTCGTGCCGTCCTTCTCATCGTGGCCGGCAATTACGCTCATAATCTCGGCAATTCCGTCAACGTCTGCGGCATACACGCCCATCTGCTCGCCCGAAGCGGCACAGGAAATGATACCGTAACGAGAAACCGTACCGTACGTAGGCTTCAGAAAATCTACGTTAGAAAGCGCTGCCGCACGTCTCGGAGCACCGTTCATATCCACACCCAGGGCTGCCTTTACCTTGCCCTGTGCCACAAGCTCTGCCGCAGCACCCTTGAGCTCCTCTGCCTTCTCGGCATAGTAGGAAAACTCACCGACGAGGTCCAACCCGAACTCGCCGACCTGCGTCTTGCCGGCAATCTCATAGCCCTTGTCTTCCAGACGAGTCACTGCCTCCGCACTGAACAACGGCTGAAAGCCCTCCATAATACGAGAACCTGCAGCGGCCTGCGCTCCCTTAACGAGAATCGTATCGTCTACCGCTATCGTTCCCTTGTCAGATAACTGTACTGTATAATAATTCATTCTGCACACCTCACTTTACAAGTCGTGGAACCTGCCAACTGTCTTCGCTGCGCTCCGGAGCTCCGGTAAGCAAGCTTTCCCTCGTGAACGGCTGAACTCTCTTATCCTCACGAAGGACGTTGGTCATAGGCATAACATAGATCATCTCTTCAACATTCTCGGTGTCGATGTTCTTAAGCAGCTCTTCATGGGCCTTCATCTTGCCGAAAATGCCCTGCATATCGCTTTCTTCCTTCTCGGTCAAGGACAGCTGGTTCAACTGCTGTGCATTGGAAAATGTCGAGCGCTTTTCGCTGTTCTTCTTGCTTGCAGTCGTCGCACCACCGCGAGTTGCAATCGAGTTGTTGCCCAAAAGGTGAACATCCTCAAGCTGCTGAGCGGTAACCATGCTCGGTGCACCAAGCAACAGGTCCTGAGCATTTCCGTTGAGCGGGAATGCAATAACCTCGAGAATCTTCTCTTCTCCCGTAAGAAGCATTACGGTACGATCGATACCGGGTGCCATACCCGCATGAGGCGGTGCACCGTACTGGAATGCCGTATACAGAGCGTTGAATCTCGTCTTGAGCTCCTCCTCAGAATAGCCGGCAATCTCAAATGCCTTCTTCATAATATCGATATCGTGGTTACGAACCGCACCGGAAGCCAACTCAATACCGTTACATACGAGGTCGTACTGGTATGCGAGCACCTCGGTCGGATCCTTTGTCAGCAACGCTTCCATTCCACCCTGAGGCATAGAGAACGGATTGTGCGTGAAGATCGTCTCGCCGGTCTCCTCATCGTTCTCGTACATCGGGAAATCTACGATGAAGCAGAATTCAAATGCATCATCACGAATCAGATCGAGCTGTTCCTTTCTTGCAAGCCAGGAACGAATGTGACCCGCCTTCTTCTCAGTATCATTTTTCTTATCGTCGCAGATGAAGAACAGCGTCTCGCCTTCCTTCACACCGGTCAACTCGATAATCTCAGCCTTCTTGGCATCGGTTAAGAATTTAGCAATCGGACCTGCAAATACGCCTTCCTTCAGCGTAATGTATCCGAGACCGCCAAGGCCAACCTCGGCCGACGTCGCAAACTTCAAGGAATCCTCAAAGAACTTCTTGGACTTACCTGCACAGTCGGCAACAATACCGCGTACCGGCTTGCCCTTAAATGCCGGGAAGTCAACGTCCGCAAAGAAATCCGTAAGGTCGCAAATGATGAGCGGGTTACGAAGGTCCGGCTTATCGGAGCCGTACTTCATCATGGACTCCGCATACGTAATACGACGGAACGGCTTCTCGGTTACCTTCTTATCGGTAAATGCCTTGAAGGTGTCATAGATGACATCCTCACATACATCAAGAACTTCTTCCTGCGTAGCAAATGCCATCTCGAAGTCGAGCTGGTAGAACTCGCCCGGAGAACGGTCTGCTCTCGCATCCTCGTCTCTAAAGCAAGGAGCTACCTGAAAATAGCGATCGAAGCCCGAAACCATAAGCAGCTGCTTGAACTGCTGCGGAGCCTGCGGCAAAGCGTAGAACTTGCCGGGATGCTTACGGCTCGGCACCAAAAAGTCACGAGCACCTTCAGGAGATGATGCCGTAAGAATCGGCGTCTGCATATCGAGGAAGTTCTTCTCCTCCATCTTGTTACGCATGTGACGAATAATCTTCGATCTCATAACCAAGTTGTCATGGTTCTTCGGATTACGAAGATCAAGGTAACGGTACTTCAGACGAACCTCGTCCTTGCTCAAATGCGAAGCTCTCACCTCGAACGGCAACATATTGCGGCTCTTACCGAGTACCTGCAAGGAATCCGCAACAAGCTCCACATAGCCCGTATCAATCTTCGGATTCACCGTCTCCGGCGCACGCTTTTCTACGATACCGCTTACCGAGATAACGGTCTCACGATTTACGTTCTTCAGCAATTCCTCGTCGTGCACAACGACCTGTGTCACACCGGTATAATCGCGCAAATCGATGAAGATAACTCCACCGTGATCGCGGACAACATCCACCCAGCCGGCAAGCTGAACGGTGCTGCCAATGTGATCGTCACAAATGTCGTTACAGTATTGTGTCCTATACATAACAAAACCTCCTAGAATAGAAAAATAAAAGCCCCGAGAATATATCACTATATTCCCGGGACGAGCAAACAAAATTTGACCCGCGGTGCCACCCGCATTGATACACAAGGTATCCTCTTTTACTTATGAAGTTGGATTGCAGATCAGAGTGTTCCCGCACTTACTACTCATCTGAAATGCGCTTTCAGTCGATGACACATTCTCCCTGTCAGACTTTCCACAAAACCCGAGTCTCCGAGATTTATCATAGCAAAGACAAATCGCGTTGTCAATCATATTTTCACCAATTCCAAAAATTTTATCAGTCGGATTTTGAGCAAAAAAATGCGGAGCCACGAAACCTCGTGACCCCGCCTATTGCAAGCATTTTCATGCCCCTTCTACTGCTTCATCGACCCCGTTACGGAGACGTGTGAAATCTACTTCATTGCCTCCAATACGGAGTAGTATGCAGTCTTCTTATTGCCGACCGTAGAGTACAGAAGCGGCTGGCCGTCCGAACGCCAAGAGCGATCGTCGCTAAGACCCCAGAAGGTGATACAGGTAATGTTCGCGCCGCCTGCCTTCTTCTCGCGAAGCATCTTGATTACGCTATAATAGCAATCCGCCTGATCCTGAAGCGTATAGCCGCTCTTTCTGTAGTTGATCGTAATGTCCATCTCGGTAATCTGGATTTCGAATCCGGCTCTGCTGAAC
>JAZRJF010000005.1:0-4418 GCA_045645665.1 Lachnospiraceae bacterium
TGCTACAATTTCATGCCCGTATTTGACTGGACGAGAACCGAGCTCGCAAGAGTACGTCCGGACGGCTCGACGGTGCTTGCGTACACGCAGGAGGCAGTGGATGCACTCAATCCCGAGCAGATGTTTGAGTCGATTGCCGGAGATTCCAACGGCGCCATTATGCCGGGCTGGGAGCCGGAGCGTATGGCTCGCGTAAAGGAGCTCTTTGAGATGTACAAGGACGTGGACGACGAGAAGCTCTTCGAGAATTTGAAGTACTTCCTCGAGAAGATCATGCCGGTATGCGATAAGTACGACATCAACATGGCAATTCATCCGGACGATCCCGCATGGAGCGTATTCGGACTTCCTCGTATCATCATCAACAAGAAGAACATTTTGCGTATGATGCAGATGGTAGACAACCCGCACAACGGCGTAACCTTCTGTTCCGGTTCGTACGGTACCAACTTGGAAAATGACCTTCCGGACATGATTCGCTCGCTGAAGGGCCGTATCCATTTTGCTCACGTACGCAACCTGAAGTTCATCACTCCGACCAACTTTGAGGAGTCGGCACATCTGTCCTCCGACGGCACATTTGACATGTACGAGCTGATGAAGGCGCTGTACGACATCGGCTTTGAAGGCCCGATTCGCCCCGACCACGGACGTATGATTTGGGACGAGGTTGCAATGCCGGGCTATGGTCTCTACGACCGCGCACTCGGTGCAACGTACCTGAACGGCCTTTGGGAGGCAATCGTGAAAGGAGAAGCGAAGAAATGCAATTAAATGAGGCAGGAATTCAGAGTCGTCAGCAGTGGGAAGAGAAGGGCTACAAGCTTCCCGAGTTCGACAGAGCGGCCATGATTCGCGCAACGAAGGAAAATCCCTTCTGGATTCACTTCGGAGCAGGCAATATCTTTCGTGCCTTCCAGGCAAATGTAGTGCAGAACCTTTTGAACGAGGGCGTGCTCGACCGCGGACTCGTGGTGGCAGAGGGCTTTGACTACGAAATCATCGAGAAGATGAATCGCCCGCACGACGATTACACGATTCTCGTAACGCTCAAGGCAGACGGCAACGTAGAGAAGACGATCGTCGGCAGCGTGGCGGAGTCTTGTATCGTAGATTCGGAAAATGAGGCAGAGTTCGCACGTCTTCGCGAAATCTTTTGCAAGTCGTCTCTCCAGATGGTGTCCTTTACGATTACCGAGAAGGGCTACAGCCTTGTGAACGGCAAGGGCGAGCTGCTTCCTTCGGTCGTTGCGGATTATGAGGCGGGCCCGCAGAAGCCGGTGAGCTACATCGGTAAGGTGGCGGCGCTTCTGTACACACGTTATGAGAACGGAAAGCTTCCGATTGCGATGGTGAGCATGGACAACTGCTCTCACAACGGAGACAAGCTGTATGCGGCAATCGCGGCATTTGCAAAGGAATGGGCCGAAAGAGGCCTCGTAGACGCCGGCTTTGTTGCTTATATCAACGACAAGAGCTGCGTAAGCTTCCCTTGGTCGATGATTGATAAGATCACCCCCAGACCGGACGCTTCCATTGAGGAAATGCTTCAGAAGGACGGCATCGAAGGTCTTGAGCCGGTAATCACCTCGAAGAATACGTACGTAGCACCGTTTGTAAATGCGGAGGAGTGCGAGTACTTGGTGATTGAGGACGAGTTCCCGAACGGCAGACCCGAGCTGGAGCGCGGCGGCTTGTTCTTCACCGATCGTGAGACGGTAGACAAGGTAGAGAAGATGAAGGTGTGTACCTGCTTGAATCCTCTCCACACGGCACTTGCCATCTACGGCTGCTTGCTCGGTTACACGAAGATTTCCGACGAGATGCAGGATCCCGAGCTGAAGAAGCTCGTTGAGACGATCGGATATGTCGAAGGACTTCCGGTTGTAGTGAATCCGGGCATTCTCGACCCGAAGGAATTCATCGATACGGTTTTGGGCGTTCGTATTCCGAATCCGTTCATGCCGGATACCCCGCAGAGAATTGCAACCGACACGTCGCAGAAGCTGGCAATCCGCTTCGGCGAGACGATCAAGGCGTATATGCAGTCTCCGGAGCTTGAGGTAACGTCTTTGAAGCTCATTCCGCTCGTGTTCGCGGGCTGGCTGCGCTACTTGATGGCAATCGACGACGAGGGCAACGCATTTGAGCCGAGCTCCGACCCGTTGCTTGCAACGGTAACGCCTTACGCACAGAAGCTGACGCTTGGCGAAGGACAGGACGTAGAGGCAGCAGTAGAGCCGGTGCTTCACATGGCGAACATCTTCGGCGTAGACCTGTATGAGGCGGGACTTGCCGAGATGGTAATCGGTTATTTGAAGGAGCTCACCGCAGGTGTGGGCGCCGTTCGCAAGACTTTGCAGAAGTATGTATAGAGTTACTTTTTAGATAGATTCCCGGCCGGCAAGCCGCCGGTCGGACAAAATAATCCCAGGAGGAACAAGCATGAACGAAATGATGCAGAAGATTTGGCAGCTCGGCATTGTGCCGGTTGTCGTGATAAATGATGCGAAGGACGCTCCGGCGCTTGCAAAGGCGCTTTGCGACGGCGGCTTGCCGTGTGCGGAGGTTACCTTCCGTACCGAGGCGGCTGAGGAGTCGATTCGCGTAATCAGTGAGCAGTTTCCCGATATGCTCGTAGGTGCCGGAACGGTGCTTACTACAGAGCAGGTAGACCGCGCGGTGGCAGCAGGCGCTCGCTTCATTGTAAGTCCCGGCTTCAACCCGAAGGTTGTGTCCTATTGCTTGGAGAAGGGCGTTCCGGTTATTCCGGGCTGCATTACTCCCAGCGAGGTGGAGCAGGCACTTGAGCTCGGCTTGACGACGCTTAAGTTTTTCCCGGCAGAGCCGGCAGGCGGACTCCCCATGATCAAGGCAATGTGTGCTCCGTATACGAGCGTGAACTTCATGCCGACCGGTGGAATCAACCAGAACAACGTAAAGGATTATCTCGCTTACAACCGTATCGTAGCATGCGGCGGAAGCTGGATGGTAAAGGATTCGCTCATCAAAGCGGGCGACTTCGCAAAGATCGAAGAGCTGACAAGAGAGGCTGTAGAAATTGTACGGGAGATTCGCGGCTAATAGAGGGCACTGAGAACGAGACTTGAAAGTACGGACTGAGAGCACAAAGCCAAAAACACTCCCCCTGCGCATAGAATTATATTGAATTAGAGGAAAAGAATCGGAGAAGAAGGTCCAATCGGACATGAGGAGGAACAGAAATGAGTAAGAAAGTTGTTACATTCGGCGAGCTGATGCTCCGCCTTGCCCCCGAGGGCTACTATCGTTTTGTACAGGCTGAGCGCCTTGGTGCTACATTTGGCGGTGGCGAGGCAAATGTTGCGGTATCTCTTGCCAACTACGGCTTTGACGCAGCATTTGTTACGAAGCTTCCGAAGCACGAGATCGGACAGGCGGCAATCAACTCCCTGCGTCGCTTTGGCGTGGACACCACGAAGATTGCAAGAGGTGGCGACAGAGTGGGCATTTACTATTTGGAGAAGGGTGCGTCCCAGAGACCGTCGAAGGTCATTTACGACCGTGCAGGCTCTTCCATCGCAACGGCAAGCAGCACCGATTTCGATTGGGAAGCAATCTTCGAGGGCGTGGAATGGTTCCATTTTACCGGAATCACACCCGCATTGAACGACGACGTAGCAGAGATTTGCTTGGAGGCTTGTAAGGCTGCAAAGGCAAAGGGCATCACGATTTCCTGCGACTTGAACTACCGCAACAAGCTGTGGAGCAAGGAAAAGGCCGGACAGGTGATGGCAAAGCTTTGCGAGTACGTAGACGTGTGCATCGCAAATGAGGAGGATGCGGCCGACGTATTCGGCATTAAGGCTGCAAACACCGACGTTACCGCAGGTGAGGTAAATCACGAGGGCTACAAGGACGTTGCAAAGCAGCTGGCAGATCGCTTTGGCTTCAGCAAGGTGGCAATCACGCTTCGCGAGTCCATCAGTGCAAATGACAACCTGTGGTCCGCAATGCTCTACGACGGCGAGGGCTACTACTTCAGCAAGAAGTACGCTATGCACATCGTAGACCGCGTAGGCGGCGGCGACAGCTTCGGTGGCGGATTGATCGCAGCATGCTTGAACGGCTATGGGCCGCAGGCAACGATTGAATTCGCAGTAGCGGCATCCTGCTTGAAGCACTCCGTCGAAGGCGATTACAACATGGTATCCATGGACGAAGTGCTGAAGCTCGCAGGCGGCGACGGCAGCGGAAGAGTACAGAGATAGGTCGCCAAAAGTCAGCGTAAAACGAAACCCCAACAGCACCGGAAGGTCTGTTGGGGTTGTTTTTTCGCTGTCTTTTGGCGACAGTGATAGCGCTGCAAGCAGCGCAGTGGTAGATCGCAGAGCGAGCAGTGTTAGCCAGCAAAGCTGGCAGTGGCTCCGCAGGTAGCG
>JAZRJF010000006.1:0-21729 GCA_045645665.1 Lachnospiraceae bacterium
CTCCGATTGCCCTCTCAAGCGCCGGATTGGACAGCTCGGGGCTCTCCTCGACCCAACGCTCCAGCGTCTCGATTCCCTCAATCGGGCAATACGTGTCGTTGACCTCTCGCAGCATCCTCGCAAGCCCTTTGAATCGGTTGATTCCGCGCGTCATGCTGTACAGATTCAGCTCATTCCACCGCTTCAAAATCGGCTCTTCCCACTCGAAAAGCCCCCATTCCTCAACCATCCGCGGCCCGAAGCACCGCTCGTGCTTCACATCCATCGTATCCATCGCACAGCCGTCGGAATCGATGCAGATCAAATACTGCTTTCGCTTCACATAATCTCTCAAGCCCGTCGCAAGCCACCTCCTCACAAGAATTCCGTATTCGCAACATCATTTCTTGTATTGTGACTCAAAGCACGGCGAGTTATGCGCCGGAGTTTCGACGCTTGTCCTTTTTCAAATGCGGAGCTTATCAAGCCTCGGCTTCAGCGCATTCACTGTGTAGCATTTTATACCTCCAATACAAAAAAGCAGACCCCACTCGGGGGTCTGCCCTACAATACCGATTATAGCTTACAGGCCGAAGCGATCGGACTTCTCGTCTACGATCAAAATCTTGCCTTCCTCGCCGACCAAGCGCTGGCCTGCGTGGATCGTGTCTCTGCTCTCTACGATGCAGTTCTCGATATACGTGTTGTCGCCGATATGAACGTCATTGAGAATGATGGAGTTCTTAATCGTTACGTTGTTGCCTACGTATACCTTCTTGAAGATGATCGAGTTCTCTACGCTACCGTTGATGATGCTACCGGAGGACACGAGACTGTTCTTGATGGTAGCTTCCGGATTGTACTTCGCCGGCGGCAAATCGTCCACCTTGGAGTATACGTCCGGATACTGCTTGAAGAAATAATCTCTTACCTCTCTCTTGAGGAAGTCCATATTGGTGCGATAGTACGCATCCACCGTTGCGATGTTGCTCCAATATCCGCTCATCTCGTAAGAGTAAATTCTCTTAGCGTCCTTGTAGCGAATGAGTACGCCGCGTACGAAATCGTAATCGTTGTCCTCAATGCATTTTTCCAAAAGCTCGATGAGAAGACGACGACGAATTACGTAAATGCCCGCAGACACCAGACGTGCGTCCGTCTCAAGCGGCTTCTCCTCGAAGTCTACGATTCTGCCGTCCTCATCTGTCGACACCACACCAAAGCGACGAATGTCCTCACCCTCGCTCAGCTTCGTCGTTACAACCGTAACGTCCGCCTGCTTAGCAACGTGTGCCTCGATTACCTTGTTGTAATCCAGCTTATATACGCCGTCACCGGAAGCGATGATCGCATACGGCTCATGGCACTCCTTCAAAAAGTCAAGGTTCTGATACATGGCATCTGCCGTTCCGCGATACCAGAAGCCATTCTCCTGCGTAAGAGTCGGAGCAAATACGTACAGACCGCCCTGCTTACGTCCGAAGTCCCACCATTTGGACGAATTCAAATGCTCATGCAAGGAACGGGAGTTGTACTGCGTCAGTACCGCAACCTTCTGCACATGAGAGTTCGTCATGTTGGATAATGCAAAGTCAATGCTACGGAAGCTTCCCGCTACCGGCATCGCTGCAATGGCTCTGCGATTCGTAAGCTCCTGCATACGATTGGAATTGCCACCTGCTAAAATAATACCGACTGCTTTCATTGTCCGTCACCTGCCTTTACCAAGCTTTCTCCGCTTTCCAGAACGCCGTTGATGTAATCATCCTCGCACGTTCCACCGGAAATAACGGTGTTCTTGCCGATCTTCACGCCGTTCGGAATTACCGAATCCTCGCCGATCGTAACAAGACCGTCTGCGTAAATGTGCGGCTTCCACGTATTCGGCTTCTCTTCGCCGATACCGATCTGACAACCGTCGCCGATGACAACGTTCTCACCGACAATTACCTTGTCGAGAATCGTTCCCTTACCGATTACGGAGTTCTTCATAACGATGGAATCCTTCACCACCGCACCCTCTTCAATCGTAACGCCGGCGCCGATTACGGAGTTGTGAACTTCACCGTACACATCCGTACCCTCACCGATGATACAACGATTGATTACTGCAGTGTCCGCAATGTACTGCGGACGAATGATATCGCTCTTCGTGTAGATCTTCCAGAACTCGTCGTAAAGATCGAATACCGGCACGATATCAATAAGCTCCATATTAGCTGCCCAGTAGGAACCAAGTGTTCCGACGTCCTTCCAATAGCCGTTGAACTCGTATGCAAATACGCGATCTCCACGGTTATGGCAATAAGGAATGATGTGCTTACCGAAGTCGCAGCCCTCCTGCTCAGACAGAGCAATCAAGGCCTCGCGAAGCACCTTCCACGTAAAGATATAGATACCCATGGAAGCCAGGTTGCTTCTCGGGTTCTTGGGCTTCTCCTCAAATTCACGAATACGCATGTCGTCATCGGCGATTACAACACCGAAACGGCTTGCCTCTTCCCACGGCACCGGAATCGTTGCCAGTGTAATGTCTGCGTTATTTCTCTTATGGAACGACAGCATCTCTTCATAATCCATCTTGTAGATATGGTCGCCACCGAGCACGAGCACGTACTCCGGATTGTAAGCTTCCATAAAGCGAAGGTTCTGATAGATTGCGTTCGCCGTACCGGTATACCATTCCGCATTCGTACTCTTCTCGTACGGAGGAAGGATGGACACACCACCGATATTGCGGTCCAAATCCCACGGAATACCGATACCTATGTGTGTATTCAGCCTCAGCGGCTGGTACTGTGTCAATACACCAACCGTATCAACGCCCGAGTTAATACAGTTGCTCAAAGGGAAATCAATAATGCTGTATTTCCCACCGAACCCTACGGCCGGCTTTGCCACGCCCTGCGTCAGCACACCAAGTCTCGATCCTTGGCCTCCTGCAAGCAGCATGGCGATCATTTCTTTTTTAATCACGTGACCACCTCTTTGCTAGTTATTCTCGGAATCCTAACGAGCTACAGTCTGTCTGCGACAGATTATTGCCATGGACAGACTATACAACGGTATTATTATATCATACGAAATGCAAAATGTGAATATAATTAATAATTTTTCTGTCGAAATATATTTCCTTTTATGCATATTACACAAAAGTGCGTATTTCATGACGTCATATCGGCATTTTGCCCGCTGTGCGCGTAAAATGCGGAAAGACAGCGGCTTTTGCGAACGACTTTTTTGGTTTTTGCCGCTCTTTCTGCAAGAAAAGATTGAGTTTTTTCGATTTCGTGGTATGATGGAACAGGTGAGGATATTTTTTGTCCGCTGCCGCACGGGGCAACGGCCTTTTTCGCCACTAGTAAGGAGGCTTTATGTTTTCTATCGATATATCGAAACCCATACATATTTACTTTATCGGAATCGGCGGAATCAGCATGAGCGGTCTCGCTATGCTTCTGCAGTCTAAGGGCTTTTCCGTCAGCGGCTCCGACCGTACGAAGAGCGATTTGACGATGAAGCTGGAGAGCCTCGGCATCCAAGTGTTTTACGGCCAGCGCGCCTCCAACATTTCCGACGATATCGAGCTCGCGGTCTATACCGCAGCCGTACATCCCGACAACCCGGAATACGCAGCTTGCGTAGAGAAGGGCATTCCGCTTATGGATCGCGCAGAGCTGCTCGGTCAGCTTTCGCGTACCTACCCGGTATCCATCGGCGTATCCGGCACGCACGGCAAGACAACGACCACCTCTATGATTGCTTTGATGCTCGTAGAGGCCGGCCTGGACCCGACCATTTCCCTCGGCGGTATGCTTCCGGCAATCGGCGGCAATCTGAGAATCGGCGAATCCGACAACTTCTTATTTGAAGCATGTGAATACACGAACAGCTTCTTGAAGTTCTTCCCGACCGACGAGGTAATCTTGAATATTGACGCGGACCATCTGGATTTCTTCAAGGATCTCGATGACATCCGCCACTCCTTCCATCTGTTCGCGGAGAGACTTCCCGAGGACGGACATTTGATCATCAACGGAGAGATTCCGCAGCTCGCGGAGTTCTTGGAAGGACTTCACGGAAGCATCGACACGTACGGAGTGCTCGAGGAGGGTGAAGACCCTGCGAACAGCCCGTATCGGTTTTCGGCCGCTAACATCGCATTTGACGACCACGGCTGTGCTTCGTACGACCTTTACGTGGACGGCGCGTTCGTAGACCGCATCGCTCTTTCCGTCATCGGCAAGCACAACGTATCCAACTCGCTCGCTGCGATTGCAGAGGGCTACCTTCGCGGTATCTCCATGGATGCTATGAAGCGTGCACTCCTTGCCTTTACGGGCACCGGTCGTCGCTTTGAAATCAAGGGCACGCTCGGCGGAATCACCATCGTAGACGACTACGCGCATCATCCGACCGAGGTTATGGCAACGCTGTCTTCCGCACAGTCGGTGCCTCACAACACCCTTTGGTGCGTATTCCAGCCGCACACCTATACTCGCACGAAGCTTCTCCGCGAGGACTTCGTTCAGGCACTCGCCTATGCAGACAAGATTGTCCTTGCAGACATCTACGCCGCAAGAGAGCCCAACACCGGCGAGATCTCCTCGCAGGATTTATGCGACGACCTCAGAAAAATGGGAAAAGAAGCGTACTATTTCCCCTCTTTCGACGCCATCGAAAATTTTTTATTAAATAATTGTGTCAACGGCGATTTGTTGATAACTATGGGCGCCGGAGACATAGTAAAAGTGGGCGAAGCGCTACTTGGCAAATAAGTTATCCACAATATCCACAATCGCAGTTGATACTATTGATTGTGGATATTTTTCTGTATCACCATACGGAAAATGCTTGGATATCGTTCTCGCAACCCTTGATTTCATGTGGGTTTCGACACTTTTCCTCCACTTTTGCAGATGCGAACTGCTGCTTTCCTATCACAAATTCCACTTTATCCACAATCCTTTTCTACCGAATTAGGCTGTGAATTTGCCTATTTACATTTAAAAAGGTTTGCGGTAAACTGTGGACGCGAGATGCCCTTCAAGACCCTTTTTGGCCTATTTTGAGCATCTTGCCGATTCGATTGGAAAGGAGGTAGCAGCATGTGTACGATTCGTCTTCGCACTAGCGAGAAGAAGCAATTTACGAAGATTTCGAACCGATTTATCGACGAGTATATGGCCGATGCGAACGGCTCTTACGTGAAGATTTATCTTTACCTGCTCCGCTGCATCTCCGCTTCCGTAACGGACGGTCCGAATGGGCTTGACGTCGCACTGTCCGCTATGGCAGATCGTCTGGAATATACCGAGAAGGACATCCTTCGCGCCTTGCGCTACTGGGCGAAGCGCGGAGTGCTTGAATTCGGACAGGCCGAGGACGGCTCCGTTTCGTGGATCGAGCTTACGGACCTGGCCAACGAAGAAGCGGACGAGTCCGAGGTGAACGACTCCGTTCAGGCATTTGTCCGCACCAAGAAGACCGCTGCTGCACCGACCGCCCCCGCGAAGCCGACCATGACTACAGCCCCCGAGACCTCTCAGGAGCTCTCACTGGACCATATCTTCGACGAGGTGGAGAAGCTACTGTGCCGACCGCTCTCTCCGAAGGATTCCGCTGCGACGCAGTATGTCATCGAGGCGCTGCAGTTCTCGCCGGAATTGATTTTGTTCCTTTACGAATATTGCGTTACTGCGGGGAAGACATCCCCTGACTATATACAGAAGGTTGCTATCCGCTGGAAGGAGGACGGCATCTGCACCGTAGAAGCGGCTCAGAATGCTGTGCAGGCTTACCGCGCCGGCGTTCGTGCGGCAATGAAGGAGTTCGGCTTGTCCGGAAGTCCCGGTGCTGCACTGCTGAAGTACGTGAACCAGTGGGAAACCGAGCTACATATGCCGGCCGAGCTGATTGAGCTCGCTTGCCGTCGCGCTTATCTGGCAACCGGCAAGGCATCCTGTCAGTACGCCGACTCGATTCTCGTCCGTTGGAACAACGGCGGAGCACATACCATCGCCGAGGTGGAACAGCTGGACAGAGAGCACGAGCGTACACAGAAGCAGCGTCCCGTGCCGAATAACAACCGCGCCGTTGCAGGAGCATTTAGCAGCTTCTCGCAGCAGAGAGACTACTCCGAAGAGGATATGGCGGCGATTGAGCTTCGTTTGCGCGGACTGTAGGCATTTTTGACTGCAGGCATTTTTCTAAGAACAATTTGTGTGGAAAGGAGTTATCATGGCACTGACCAATTCGGAATATCAGACAATCATGCGCGATTACGAAGAGCTTCAGCAGCAGCACCGCGCGGCTTTGAATGCACGTCGTGCCTTGGTATACGAGAAGCTTCCCGTGCTTTCGGAGATTGACGATCAGCTGATTCGCGGCTCCGTACAGGCGGCTAAGCTGGCTCTTTCCGGTGACTCCTCTGCGCTTGATGCGCTCTCTCGGACAAATGAGCGACTGATTCAGCAGAAGAAGGACCTTCTTGCACGTGCCGGTTTTCCGGACAACTATCTGGAGATGACGTACCATTGTCCTCTGTGCAAGGATACCGGCTCCGTGAACCACCGCCCGTGTAACTGCTTTAAGCAGGCGGTAATCGATAAGTTCTATCTCGACCCGGGCCGCAAGGAGCTTTTGGAGCACGAGAATTTTTCAACCTTTCGCTTCGACTTCTATTCGGAGAGCTTGGTCGATCATGCATCCGGCCTGACGCACCTCGAGCTGGCGAAGCGGGCCTATAACCGCGCCGTTTCCTTTGTCGAGCGCTTCGACAAAAACCGCACGAACCTTCGTATCAGCGGTAGCACCGGCGTAGGAAAGACCTTTCTCACGAACTGCATAGCAAAGGCTCTGCTCGACAAGGGCTACACAGTCCTTTATCTGTCCGCCTTTCGGATGTTCGAGCTGTTTGAGCGCTATCGTTTCGGTGACAAGGAGAATAAGGACGAAGCAGCCAAGGATTTTGACATGGTATTGGACTGCGACTTATTGATAATAGACGATTTGGGAACCGAGATGCCGAACTCCTATACTGTCTCGCAGCTGTTCTCGTGCATTGACGAGCGAGCACTGAGACGAGCTTCGACCATCATTTCCACGAATCTTACGATGGACGAGATTCGCAAGCGCTACAGCGAGCGCATCGCATCCCGTCTGATGAACTACGAAAGCATCCTCCTTCTCGGCGGCGACATCCGCGTGAAGAAGGTTATGCGAGGTTAACGTACCCCAGCGCTACACGCGCACAAATACACAACTCAATGGAGGTAACTTATGTCCCAGGAAGACAACTTGATTGAAAGCATTTCGTACGGCCCTCTTGGTATTATCGCAATGGAGAGCAGCCGACCGATCGGAAAGAAGGTCGATGACTACATTGTATCGTGGCGTAACAACAGAGACCACAAATACCTGTCCGATCCGGATTACGACCGTTATCAGAGAGATTCCTATCTCATTCAGGCCAAGTGCCCTCGCTTCGGTACCGGCGAAGCAAAATGCGTTATCGGCGAAAGCATCCGCGGTATGGACATCTACATCTTGGTCGATGTATGCAACTACAGCCTGACCTACAAGGTTTGCGGACAGCAGAATCATATGTCTCCGGACGATCATTTTGCTGACCTTAAGCGCGTTATCTCCGCTATGAGTGGCAAGGCAAGAAGAATTACGGTCATCATGCCGTTCCTTTACGAGAGCCGCCAGCACAAGCGCTCCACGAGAGAGTCCTTGGATTGTGCACTTGCTCTTCACGAGCTCGTAAACCTCGGCGTTGACTCCGTGATTACGTTCGATGCACACGATCCGCGAGTACAGAACGCGATTCCCGCGCATTCGTTTGAAAATGTACAGCCCGCTTACCAGTTCGCTAAGGCTTTGATTCGCAGCGTGCCCGATATGCGCTTCGACAGCGAGCACCTGATGATCATCAGCCCGGACGAGGGTGCTATGAGCCGTGCCGTATATTTTGCTACCGTACTCGGCGCCGATATGGGTATGTTCTATAAGCGCCGCGATTATACGCAGATTGTGGACGGAAGAAACCCGATCATCGCACACGAATTCCTCGGAACCGATGTAAAGGGCAAGGACGTTATCATCATCGACGACATGATTTCCTCCGGCGACAGTATGCTTGACGTTGCAAAGGAGCTCAAGAAGAGAAATGCAGGACGTATCTTCGTCTGCTCCACCTTCGGTCTCTTCACGAACGGCCTTGCACGCTTCGACGAAGCATATGAGAGCGGCCTGATCTACCGTGTCGTAACGACCAACCTCATCTATCAGCGTCCCGAGCTTTTGGAGCGCGAGTGGTACGTATCCGCCGACATGAGCAAGTACATCGCTCTGTTGATCGACTCCTTGAACCACGATGCTTCCATCAGCGAGTACCTGAATCCGACGGACCGCATCCATCGCATTTTGGAACAGCACAACAAGAGCTTGGACGAGAACAAGTAATTAAGCACAAGGATATTAAGCACCGGCGGCCGAGGCTGCGCGCCCCGATCCGCCGGCAACTACAAAGTATAAAAAGACGCCGCAAGGGAACTGCTGTTGCAATCCACCCTGCGGCGTTTTCTTTTGCTATTTCTAATGCATCTTCTACGATATTACGTCGTTCCCCGGTTCGAGGAACGACGTTCGTTTATTATTTTGCTCTGATTACACCGAAAATCGTCTTCAAAGTAATCTTCTGACCGGTGTAGAGAATCAATCCGCGATACAGACGTGCCGCAATGAATACGAGAATTGCCGACGTTACCAGCATGATACCGGCTCCGATAGCACCTTCCATAATCGATGCTCTTCCCGTCAACAGCTCAACCGGTGTGGTGAACGGGGACGTGAACGGAACATAGCGACAGATTGTCAACAGCTTCTCATTGTTAGCAAGCGTCGCGAAATAACCTACAAAGAAGCCTATGATAACCGGTAATACAAACACGCCATTTGCGCTTGCCAGCTCCTCCGGCTTGCTTACGATGCTTCCGCCCATGCCTGCCACTACAAGGAAGAGCAGACATCCCATACAGAAGATCAAAATCGCCAGAACAACCGATGCGGGCGTCATCGCACTTTCACCGATGTTCGTACGAAGGAACTCGAGGATAATCGGAACGATGTTCTGATACTCCGGATACAAAGCGTCCGCAATATAGCTTCCGCCAACGAGACCGACTATCACACAGATCACCCAGATAAATGTCTGTGCAAGTGCAGCCACCGTAACCGCCAGCACCTTGCCGGCTATCAGTGCATTTGGATGAACCATCGTCAACATGCTTTCCATCAGCTTGGAGGTCTTCTCGCTTGCAACCTCCTTACAAGCCATCTGGCCGTATGCCAACAGGATGAAGTACAGCATCAAGCCGAAGAGCATCGGTCCGATCATGTTAATCAGCGTTGTGATCAGGGAATTGTTCTCGCCGATCTCCAGACAGTCTACCGAAACGGACATGTTCAAAAGCGCAATCTGCTCAAGCGCCAAATCCACGCTCGCATATACCGCATCCTGCACTGCCGGAAGCATTGCAGAACCGAGCTTTTCCACTTCAGACTCCGAAGCGCCGTCCTCGGAAGCGATGATCATCGAGAGACAATATCCCTCGCCATCCTTCTTTACGACAGCAAGCACAGCCTCCTCCGTCTGCTCGGAAGCGTAGGCAAATGCGTCCTCTGCGCTCTGCTTCTCGAGCACCTCGAAGGCAATCTTCGCATAGTACGGGTCATTTGCCAACACCGAGGCGAAATCCACCGACTCGAACTCGGTTTCGTTAAGTACATATACTTTCTCAATCTCGCAAGGCTCTTCCTCTTTATCATCGGGCTTGCCAACTAAGATTACAACAAGTGCAATACCGACGAGCAACAAAAGTGCAACGCCTGCCGTCAAGAGCTGATAGCCCTTTTTCTTCATTGTCTGGGAACAGGTAAAGGAAAATACGTCCCACATACCTCTCATCGATTCTTTCATGCCTTTGCACCTCCCTTTTTGATGGATTTGCACAGACCGAACAGTTCTTTGAGCTTAATCTTATTGCCGTTGTGTGTGATGAGCATCTCATACATCGTAGCAACAAAACGGAACATCAAAATGTCCGCTACAATCAGCAGTGCAATTGCCGGCACAGCCATCCACATCTCCACACAGCCGGTCAACAAACCACCCGGCAACAGGAACGGAGAGGACAACGGGAACAGCAACGAGAAGATAACCATCGGGTTGCTTGCCGAATCCATCATAATGCCGGAGCTGATCAATGCGGTATATACACCGATCAAGGATACGACCGTCAAAAGCGTCATACCCTCCTGGATGTCCTCCAGACGGCTTACCGTTGCGCCACACAAGCCGGCCAAAAGCGCAAAGAAGATGAAGCCAAGCACAATTGCCACGATAGCAAGCAGTGTATTTGGCAGGTTGATGCTGCTCCATACATCGGCAGGCATCAGCTGCTTCAAGTAGCCTTCCTTGCCGGTAACCAAGCCGCTTACGGCGCTCGATGCGTATGCAAGCGCGAACAGCAAGATCATCTGACCGACAGCTGCCACAAGCATAGCAAGCACCTTACCGATAATCAAAGCGAGCGGACGCACGGAGGTCAACAGATACTCAACAACCTTCGTGGACTTATCCGTTGCAATTGCCGTAGCAATCTGCGAGGACGCCGTCACATTTACCATCATCGTGATGAACAACAAACCATAGATAATCCAGTACTGGCTGTCGGAGATACCGTCCGTATAGCGTTCGTCGGAGATAGCTCCGTCCTCGCCAACATAGCCCATGCTCACATGCAGCTCCGTATCCATCACAGCCAACTGCTCTTCCGTTGCACCGGACGCAGTCTTCTTCCACTCCACAAAGCTGTCGCCGAGCGTTGCGGCAACGTCGAGCGCAACCGTCTCGCATTCCTCATTGTGGAGCACTTCGATTGCAAGGCCCGCAATCTCGGACAAATACAGATGCACTGCTGCCTCCGTAGGCTCCTCCGCCTTGCGTTCCTCCAAAAATGCCTCAAAATCCTCTGCCTTGCCATCGTACTTCTGAAGAGGAATGTCCGGATAATTCTCCGCAAGCACTGCCTCTACATCGTAGCCCATGGCCGCAAAGCCAAACTCATCAAATACATACAGCTTGGAAAATGCGCTTCCTTCTTCGCCATCTTCCTCACCGTCGCCTTCGTCATCGTCTTCGCCATCGTCACCGACAAGCGATCCGCTCTCATTTCCCGAATCCATCACAAGCTGCATAATCGGACCCGACGCCATCGCAAGCACGAGCATAAGAATCATAAAGATCAAAAATGCTCGATTCTTCAGCGTCTGCACAAGAGTAAAGACGAAGACGTCACGCGTTCCTCTCAACTCACTCTTCTTCATTCGCTGCACCTACCTTCTCAACGAAGATTTCGTGGAGTGACGGCTCTCTCAGCTCGAACTTAACAACCGGAACCTTTGCCTCAATCAAGCTCGTCAAAAATGCCATCGCCTGCTCCTCGCCGCTCACGCGCAAATGATATTCGCTCGGAAGCTTCTCTACAATCGGAAGCTGTGCCTGCTCAATGTACGGAGCGATGTCCGCTTCGCATTTTACAAACAGGTTCACACGGCCGTAGCTCTTCTTAATCTCATCCAGATTGCCCTGCAATACAACATGACCGCGGTTCAAAATCGTGATGTCCGTACAGAACTCCTCGATCGTCGGCATCTGGTGACTCGACATGATGACATACTTATCCTTCGCAATCTCCTCGCGAATTACTTCCTTGAACAGGTCGGTGTTCACCGGATCCAAACCACTCATCGGCTCATCCAGTACGAGGAACTCCGGATCGGACAAAAGCGCAGCCATCAGCTGAATCTTCTGCTGATTACCCTTACTCAACTGATTCGCACGATTCGCCTTAACTTCCTTGCCCTTCTTGTTCTTCGGAGGGAAGATGTACTCATCCAACTGAAGACGTCCGGACCAGTAGCGAATCTTCTCCATCGCTTCTGCCTTCGGCACCTTCTTCAGCTTCGCAAAATACAACAGCTGATCCAGCAAGGAGTAGTTCGGATACAAACCTCTCTCCTCAGCCAAATAGCCGATATTCATCTCAGACGGCTCCATCGTCTTACCATTCCAAAGCACCTCTCCGGAATCCTTCGTAAGCATTCCCAAGATGATTCGGATCGACGTTGTCTTGCCGGCACCGTTCGTACCAAGCAACGCATACACACCCGGCTTCTCCATCGAAAAGCTAAGATGGTCCACAACGACCTTCTCGCCATAGGATTTCACCAGTTCTTTCACTTCAAATGACATGTTCTTTTCTCCCTTTCCGGTAATACTTCTTTATCAACATGGTAATTTATATTGACACAAGAATTATACACCTCGCTGTAGCATTTGGCAAGCAGTTTTTCGCTTTACCACGAAAACGTGTTGCCATGACGAAGCACGCGGTGATTGTGTCACCGTTACGCCTGAGACATCTCGCACGGGATTTTCCCGGCTAAAATGCTCACAAACAGCGAAAATGCTCGCGAAACCGGCCTCCTCGACCGACTCCGCGAGCCATGATATTCTGTAATTTTACCCTTCCAGCCGAACACTGTTGTGCGCAAGGCCAAGCTCCTGTGCGATGCGCTCCTCGCGTGTGTGACACGTGAATACGAGCACCTGCCGACCCTCCTGCGCCAGCAAAGCAAGCGTTCTCTTCAGACGCTCTTCGTCGTAAAATGCGAAGCTGTCGTCGAACACAAGCGGAAATTCCTCGTCCTTGTACATCAGTCGCCCAACGGCCATACGAAGTGCCAGCTGTAGCTGCTCCGTCGTACCCGCGCTCAGCTTGTCCGCGCTGACGAGACGACTCTTCTGACCGGCCTTCACCTCGAGCTTCTCGTCGGCAGTCACCTTTGCATACGCACCCGCGGTCAGCTCCTGCGAAAGTCGAGACAGTTCTCCGTTGAGTTCCTTACCAAAGCTATCGTGGATCTCCTGCGCCAGCTGTTCAATCGTCTCCAGTGCCAGCGAAATGGCCGCCCGCTCTGTCGCATCCTGCGCCTGCTCTTCCTTCAAGGCAAGCATCCTCTCGCGCGTCTCTAAGATGCGCTGCTCCACCTCTCCGCTCAGCTCAAGCCGCTGGTCCGCTCTCGAGATGGCGTCCTTCAGCACGTCTCTTTCCTCGCGCGCCGCATTTTGCTTCGTCTTCTGCTCCACTGCCTTCGCCATCAGGCTGCTCTGCAGCTCGTTGATCCAAGTGCTATTGAGCACATCCATCGGCGCAAATGCTCGAAAATACGTAAGCAACGCTTCTCTCTTCTCCGCCAGCTCCAGCTGATCGATGCGAACGTGGTTCTCAAGCTCCGTCATGCGCTCCTCGAGCTCACGCACCGTTGCACGATTTTCCGCGACACGCAGACTTCGCGCCGCCAGCTCCTTTTCACTCGGCAGCTCCTTTAACAAATCCTCTGCCTCAAGCAGCTCCTCCGGCACCGTCTGTGCGATGGCGTCGGCTTCTTCTCTGCGAGCCTCCGCATCCTTTTTGAGATGCCCCTTTCGAATCAGATAGACGATAAAGCAGCCTACCGACGCCGCTGCGAGCGCGACACCGACCGGCCAAAGCAAAATCGCGCCGATCACTGCTGCCACAAGAAGCAGTGATGCAACGAGCAATAGCGTACGTCCGCCGGACGCTCTGCGCTCTGCACTCTGCACCTCCCAGTCGGCACGAGCCTTTCGCTCCTCCCACTGCTTGCGTAGCTCGGCTTCTCGCTCCTCTACACGCTCTCGACGCTCGGCAATCTCCGCAAGCGCCTCCTCGTCCTCCGTTTCAAACAGCACGCGCTCTCGTCTTTGGCGAATCTCTTCGAGCTTATTCGTGCGCTCATTTGCCGCAAATACATCGTTGCAATAGTCCTCGTACTCGCGAACCTTGCCCTGAAATTCGACCTCCACCTCGCCGCTTGTGTCGCGTGCAAGCTCGGCCAAATCGGCTTCCAGCTGTGCAAGACGCTCCTGCGACTCTCTCATCGAGCGCTCCACAACATCGAGCTGCTGTTGCTCCCACTCGTCCTGCTTTAGCTTCTCCGCAAGCTCAGCCTCGCGCTGGGGCAGCTTCTTCGCATCCAGGCTACGCTCCAGCTGGCGCAGTCGCTCATTTGCCCCGGCAACGTCCACCTCGCGATTTTTGGCCATGCTCAGATTCGCAATGTGATTGGACAGCTCCGAGCGAAGCGAATCGTCCGGGCCGGCGCCACTCTGCGGTGCGAGCACCGTATTCACAAAGCCCGCCTCGCTCACCTGCGGAGCAAAATGCTCCATCAACTCTCCCGGAAGCGACACCTCACGTCCCGTATCGAGCTGCGTCACGCGAAGACTCTTCTCGTTCATCAAGAAATTGCGCTCCACGCGGTACGTCACACCGTTCCACTCCAGGTCCATCGCACCCTGATAAGAGCCCGGTGTATCCCACGGCTTATGCTTATCGTACGGCGCGCCCTTCACCTTGCGGCCCCTCGGCGTCTCAATGCCGAACAGCATTCCGCGTAAAAATGCGAACAGCGTGGACTTTCCGGTTTCATTTTCACCATATATGATATTGAGTCCGTCACCGAACTCGATGCTTGCATCCTTGAACTTTCCGAAGCTCTGCGGATACAGACCCTTTATCTTCATTCGCAGTACCCCCTACCTCTTAATCAACGCTTCCATGCCAAGATACAACGCCTTGCGAGCAATCTCGGCTTCGGCCTCGTCACTCGCCTCCTCCAGCTTCTTCTGCAGTGCGGCGATGTACATTCCGATGAGATTGTCCGCATTTTGCTTATGCAAAAGGTCGAAATCGTACTCCGGCAGCGTCTCGTCGCGTACCTCGGTCACGTTGCCAAGCTGCATGAGTGCCGCCTGCTCAATCGTGAGCTCGGCTGCATGCTTTCCTTTTAAAATGATGCGATACAGGTTGTCCTCCCCCGCCTCTCGGATTCGCGCCGTGATACGGTCGGAAAGCGAGCCCATCGTATCCTCGCCGGTTACGTCCAGCGCCAAATCGAGGTACTGTCGCTTCGCAAGCGGTACAAAGGTAATCTCGGTATGATACGCTCCGTCCTCGCCGGTGATGTCTACGAGCATGTAGCCGTGCGGGCCGGTTTCATTTTTATCGAGCGGCTCAAGCGAGCCTGCGTATGCCATATTGTCGGCCAAAATCTCCGGCTTGTGAATGTGGCCGAGCGCTACGTACTCAAAGCCATTTGCCGCAATGCGCTTGAAATTCATCGGTACATTTTTCGGGTCGCCCCCGTGCGCGAGCAACAGCTGCATTCCGTCGCCGACTGCCTTCACGTCGTCGTAACGCGCATCCCGAATGTCTCTTGCGTGGTAGCTAAAGCCGTACACCGTCGCGCGAAGATCCGGAAAGGTCACATGCGTAACCTCCTCTTCGCCGAGAAAATGCACTCCCGCGCACCACTCAAAATCGCGATAGTGCGAGCGTGCGCCGACGTAATCGTGATTGCCGGCGATGAGCACAACGCGCGTTCCCTTCAGCTTCGAGAACTGGTAGTCAACCTCCTTTAAGTCACGCACAAGCGGCTGGCGGTGAAACAAATCGCCCGCAACCAGCAGCAAATCCACGCTGTCGCGGTTGCAGATCTCAATCACCTCGCGAAAGGTATCGGTAATCTCGTTCTTTCTCTTCGTCGCCAGCGGCGTGCCCTTCTCGGGCTCCATAAGCAAATGCACATCCGCAATGTGTAATACTCTCATCCCTTCTCCTTTCTTACGCAAACCATCTATTCATCGCGGCGCTTCTCGCGCCTTACGCAAACCACAACTTCA
The DNA here is from genome assembly GCA_045645665.1 of Lachnospiraceae bacterium. Classification (GTDB taxonomy): domain Bacteria; phylum Bacillota; class Clostridia; order Lachnospirales; family Lachnospiraceae; genus ISDg. The sequence goes on from JAZRJF010000006.1 coordinate 15,815, forward strand.
TGGTTCTCCTCACGGTCAACCCACTAATTAGAGTATAGCATTATCATTACCATTTGACAAACACTTTCCCTTAGGGTATACTGTCCCTACTGAAACAAAGTGTCTGAGGAGAAGGGTTCGCCCGACTCCGAAGGGTGCGAAATAAATTAGTGGTCTAACGGGAAGGAGCTCCGACCCCGAAGGCGGCGTATTTTTTGTGCCCTTTTTTCCGATACTGGAAAGGATTTGTTATGGAGACTCGCATTGCACTCATCGGCATTCTCGTAGAGGAGCCGACCATGATTACGGAGGTAAATGCTCTGCTGCACCAATACGGCAGCTACATCATCGGCCGTATGGGAATCCCCTACCGCGAAAAGAATCTTTCGCTCATCAGCGTAGCCATCGACGCCCCGTCGGACGTCATCAGCACGCTTGCGGGAAAGCTGGGAATGCTGCAGGGAATCCGAGCAAAGACACTGTATTCAAAATAAACGGAAAGAAGGATTTTTCAATGAAGAAAGTATTATCACTCATTCTCGTTCTGGCGCTTGCGCTGTCCCTCGTTGCCTGCAGCGACGAGAAGGACCCCGCTGACCAGACCCCGACAAACACCCCCGCGGGTTCGCAGGAGGGCACGGACGTGACCCCCACCCCCGCTGAACGCGCAAAGCTGAACGTTGCCGTTCTCAAGGGACCTACCGCCATCAACATGATGAAGCTCATGGCGGACGACGAAGCAGGCACCTCGGCAAATGACTACACATTTACCGTAGCCGGCGCAGCCGACGAAATCACCGCTTCCATCATCAACGGCGACATTCCCGTGGCATCCGTTCCTTGCAACCTCGCAGCAACTCTGTACAACAAGACCGAGGGCGGCATCACGATGCTCGCCATCAACAACCTCGGCGTATTGTACGTGCTCGAGAAGGGCGATTCCGTTCAGTCCGTAGCGGATTTGAAGGGCAAGACGATCTACTCCACCGGTGCCGGCACGACGCCTGAGTACACGCTCCGTCATTTGCTTAGCTCCGCAGGCATCGATCCCGACAACGACGTAACGATCAACTACCTCTCCGAGGCAAGCGAAGTCGCTGCACGTCTCGCAGAGAGCGACGGCAATATGGTAGCAATGCTTCCTCAGCCGTACGTAACGACCGTACTGAATGCAAATGCCGACGTTCGCATCGCACTGGATGTAACGAAGGAGTGGGAAGCTCTGAACGAGGATTCCACCGTAGTGACCGGCGTTGTTATCGTCAACAACAACTTCCTTAAGGAAAATGCGGCTACGATCGAAGCATTTCTCAAGGAGTTCGCGGCAAGCAGCAGCTACGTAGTAGAGAATGTCGACGAGGCGGCTGACCTCTGTGAGCATTTTGACATCTTCAAGGCGGCTGTCGCTAAGCAGGCGATTCCGTACTGCAACCTCGTATGCTACACCGGCGCTGAGATGAAGGCCGCTGCAGAAGCATACCTTCAGGTGCTCTTCGACGCTAACCCGAAGTCTGTCGGCGGCAAGATGCCCGGCGCGGATTTCTACTATGGCGTAGAGTAGCTCAAATAACGAATCTCATTGCGGTATGTCCTTCCGTTTCGGACTGAGTGTCCGGCGGATCGGCATGCCGCTTTTTTTGTGCCTTGTTGCCCGGAGGATCGGCATGCCGCTTTTTTTGCGCTTGTCGTCCGCTGCGCACCGCGCCGTACTGCGGACACCTCTCTTCCGAGAAAAAATTTTTAGAAAAATGCTTGACTTCCTGTTCTACATGGTGTATAACAGAGATAGCAAGAGGTAATTTTCATTTACCGCATTTGCCTAGTGCGCTCGATAACAGCTCGTAGTTTCCTGCAGAACAACGACTTCTAACGAGCGGCGCGTTACCAATTGGATGTTTGTTTTACAAGGAGGAGAATGATGATGTACAACGATGATTTATTCAACAAAACCGCACAGTTTCTTGACTGTCTGCTTGACGACATGGCCAGAAGTTTTAACGGAATCGATTTTGATTCCTTCTTCCGCACGAACGGACGCGGCTTCCACGGAAGCACGAGGCGACCGGAGCCGGCAGCAGACGCTACACAGTGTACGGCGGAAGGTGCCGACGAGTTGCAGACCTGCGACGAGCCGGTAAAGGCTCCGTGCGCGGATGCTCCCGACTGCGAGGCAAGACCGCATCACGGCGGAAGACACCACAGACCGTTCCATGGACCGAGACCTCACGGCCCGATGCATGGCCCGATGCACGCGCCGAGACACTGCGGTCCGTTCCACGCACCGAAGGTTCCTTGCGGACAGCCGATGAATTTCTTCCTTCGTGCCGACTATCGTCTTGAGGACGGTGTCGTAACGATTCACGTAGAGCTTCCGGGCTTTGCGAAGGAGGATTTGACGGTAGAATATTTGCACGGTGCGATTGTCGTAAAGGCAAGCAGAGCATTTGACGAAGGCGTTACCCGCGAGAATTTCGTGGAGAACAACCGTCGCTACGGTACGTTCGAGCGTCGCTTCCGCGTCGGCAAGATCGATCAGGAAAGCATCCATGCCACTTACGTGGACGGTGTGCTGACCATCACCTGTACCAAGAAAGAAGACGCCGCACAGAGCATTCCGATCGAATAGCTCTTCGGGCGCCTAACACAGCCGTCTAACGCTTCACTCTATAACGTGATGTAGAATGAGGCTCTATATCACATAAGTGCCACCCCGCCGAGGGCTCATTTTCCGAGCCCGAGGTGGGGTGGCACTGCGTTTGCTTTGTTATATTTGCTTGGTAATTATCTCTCTGCCAACATCGCCAGCAGCAATCTCCAGGTTCTCTCCGTAGAAGCGATGCTCAGACGCTCTCTCGTCGAGTGAATGTCGTAAATGTTCGGGCCGAAGCTGATGGCATCCAGCTCGGGCTTCTTCTCAAGAAACAGGCCGCACTCCAATCCTGCGTGGATTGTCTGTACGAGCGGCGGCTCACCGTACTGCTCGGTATATTTCTTCACGAACAGCTCGCGAAGCGGGGATTCCTTGCGATACGCCCAACCGGGGTAGCCTGCCAAGCGCTCCGCCGTAGCTCCCGCCTCTTGATACAGCTCTTCAATCTCTCCGCAAAGTGCAAGCTTGTGCGACTCCTCGCTACTGCGAGCGGAACAGCACACGAAGGTGTTGTTTCCCTCTTCCCACAAAAGGCCTACGTTGTTGGACGTCTCTACGAGATCCGGAAGCTCCGGTGTCATCGCGCGCACGCCGTACGGAAGCTGTACGAGCATCGCAAGCAGCTTCTTTGCTACTCTATCGCTGTAGCCGGTGCATTTGCCCTCGCCGACGTCCGTCAGCGTATACTGCATATTCGGCTCCTTCGGCTGATACGTCTGAAGCAGCTCCGCCAACAATTTGTCCGCGGTTGCCGTAAATCGCTTATTGTTCTCCTCATCGCCGCAAACAAGCACTTCCGCTGTCGCCGCGTCCGGGATGGCATTGTCCTTCTCACCGCCCGTAACCCGAATGAGCTTCACATTCTTTCCTACCAGACGATGAAGCACATCCGCGAGCAACAAAATCGCATTTGCATGATTCTTATGAATCTCCACTCCGGAATGACCGCCGCGCAGTCCCTGCAGGGAAATGCGATAGCTGTGTCCCTCATATTCGGTCGGCTCCTTATCGAAGCAGCCCTTCGTAGAAAGACCACCTGCACAGCCGACAAGCAGAATGCCCTCCTCCTCGGAGTCGATATTAATGAAACGAGTGCCCTCCAAGTAGGAAACGTCCATGTCTGCCGCTCCGTACATACCGGTCTCCTCGTCGACCGTCGCCACAAAAGTAATCGCCGGGTGCGGAATGTCGTCCGATGCCAAGATTGCCATCGCATACGCGAGCGCGATACCGTCGTCGCCGCCGAGCGAGGTACCCTTTGCACCAATCAAATCGCCCTCGACGAACAAATCAAGTCCATCCGTCGTCATGTCCTTCTGACAATCCGAAGTCTTCACCGCCACCATGTCCATATGGCCCTGCAAAATCACCGGAGGCACGTTCTCGTAACCCGGAGTCGCCGGCTTCTTCATAATGACATTGCCGCAAGCCTCCTGCACGTACCACAGCCCTTGCTCCTGTGCAAATGCCACGAGATACTCTCCGATCGCCTTCACATTGCCGGAGCCGTGCGGAAATCCGCAGATCCCCTCGAAATATTCAAACACCCGCTTGGGTTCCAATCCTTCCAAAACTCTCATCTTCGCTTCTCCTTACCATTTTGTCCTTCTTCTCATCCACGCAATCGCCAAGCGAATCCACTCGGTCACCTCGGGCACGAGCTGATGCTCGCCGTCCGCCGCTTCGATGTTCGCCAGAGAAAGGCCATGACCGCCTCGCGGGAAAATGTGCAGCTCATAGGACACATTGTTCTCCGTCAGCGCAGCAGCATAGCGAAGAGCATTTTCCACCGGAACGCAATCGTCATCGGCGCAGTGCCACAAAAATGTCGCGGGCGTGTCCGGACGCACCTGAGTCTCCAGCGTCAGAAGCGACAACAGCTCCGGACTTTTGTCAAGCGGAGTGATGTTCTCGATTGAGCCGCCGTGTGTCTTTGCCCCCGTCGTGATAACCGGGTAGGACAAAATCGCTCCGTTCGGGCGAATCTCCGTGTCCTGGCCAAAGGCTTCGTACAGCCACGGCTTGTTCCAGTGCACGCACAGGCTCGCTGCAAGATGTCCTCCCGCCGAAAAGCCGGCAATGTAGACCTCGTCCTCGCGAATGTACCACTCATCCGCTCTGCGGCGAATGTACTCCATCGCGCAGGCCGCCTCCAAAAGCGCTGTCGGGAACTGCTTCTTCACACAGCTATAGCGCAGCACAAATGCCGGAATGCCCGCATTTGCAAATGCAAGCGCAATCGGCTCAGCCTCTCTGTCGGCGCAAAATTCGTACGCGCCACCGGGACAGATGAGCACCGCCGGTCTGCCGAGCTCCTTTCCCATGTCAAATGCTTGACCGATATAGGTTGTAAGCGTTGCCTTGCAGCCCTCTGCCGAGACGCCGACTCTTTCATAGGGTATGTCTAGGGTTATCGTTTCATGTATCATCTGTAAAACTCCTGTGCCGAGTAATCGCTCCACTGGCCTGCGCTGTCGGGCACTAAACCGACGCCGAGGCGCGTGTAGCTGCTGTATATAATGTTGTCGCGATGTCCGGCCGACTTAATCCAGCCCGCAACGAGACCTACGCCTCCGCTCACGCCCATGTAGTGGCCGTAAGTCACGCCATTTGCCGCCAGATTCTCACCGGCGCTTCGATACGACACACCGGCAGCCGTCAGACGATCCGCAAAATACGTTCCGTCCGCCTCATGGCTGAAGATATCGAGGTCTGCCATGACCTCACAGTAATCCCGTGCCGCATTTGCCGCCTTGTCACACCACGTAAGCGCCGACAAGCCGTACTGCGCACGGTAGGCATTCGTAATATCCAGCACCTGCTTCTCAATCGCGGAAATCGCGCTCGTAGTCATAGAGCCGATGCCCTTGTAGGTAACGTCAGACTTCATGCAATAGACCGCATACACCGTGCCATCGCCGTTGTGGTCGAGGAACACCGAAATGTCCGTGCTCGATTTCGTCGTCACAACCGCTCCACTGTTCGAATAAAAGGAATTCGACGTCGTCACGGAAGTGCCGAGCGCGCTATTGACTGCTGCCAGCTTCGAGTTCGTGTCGATTCCGTAATAGCTCAGCGAATTGCTGCACACGAAAAATCCAACGACCTTGTTGTTCGAATCCACCGCAACCATCAAGAAATTGCTGTAGTCCTTATTGTACACGAGGAAGCTAAATCCACCCTCGCCCGAATCGGTACGTGCCGGCGTGCCAAATGCACCGGTTACCGTCGACTTGCTATCACCGATTGCCAGCTTCTTTCCGTTCAGGGAAATGCTCGTCAAGCT
>JAZRJF010000007.1:0-19073 GCA_045645665.1 Lachnospiraceae bacterium
GCGGCAATCAAGGTTGTAACATTACCATCAATAATGGACGAAAGCGCCTTGTTATAGCCGAGCTTAATGGACGAGCGAACCGTCTTACCGGTTGCGAGTTCTTCTTTGATACGCGAGAAAATGATGACATTTGCGTCGACCGCCATGCCGACAGACAGAATGATACCCGCAATACCGGGAAGCGTCAAAGTAACTTCAAATGCCAACAGCATCAAAAGCACCGTGCCGAGGTATACAACCAAGCTGACAACGGACGCCAAACCGGGAATTCGGTATACAATCACCATAAAGACACATACGAGAACAAAGCCGATTGCACCGGCAATCAAGCTGGTAACAAGCGCTTCGCTTCCGAGCGTAGCACCGACAATGTTCGAACGAATCGACGTCAATTCCACCGGCAATGCACCGATACGAATAATGGTAGCAAGATTTCTTGCCTCCTCCAGCGTATTGCTACCGGTAATCATCGCTTCGCCACCGGTAATCGTAGTTGAAACAAGCGGTGCACTATACACCTCATTATCGTAAATGATCGCTATCTGATTCTTAAGACCTGCCTGCTTTACAGCCCATGCCGTGGCTTCCTCAAAGCGCTTTGCACCTTCACCACCGAGCGTAAGTTTAACAAAATACTGCGTTCCGTCGAGGCCTCCGGCATTCTGGTACATAGCATCAGCGCCGGCTACATCGGTACCATCCAAAATCACATCACCATCGGCAATGATCTCTTCCATCGGGCGAGCAAGGCTCCATGTCATATCGCCATTTGAAACGATATTGCTATCGCCGTCTTTGTTTTGACCATAGATAAAATAGATGTTACCCGCGTCACCGAGAGTCTTCAGTACCTCTTCTGCATTGTCGACACCGGGAATGTCTACATTGATACGATTGTCACCCTCCTGAAACACAGCACTTTCCGGACTCAATGCTTCGGCACGCATCTGGAGCTTTTCAATCGTATCTGCCATCTCCGTTGCCGTAGGATTGTCCTTTACTGTCTGGTAGGTAACGCTTACACCGCCATTTAAGTCAAGACCCAGCTTAATATTCTGGACTCCCGGAACATTATCATCTACAAATCCAATATAAATCCATCCCGCAATCGCCATTACGATAACCAACGTCGTAATGAGCTGTAATAACCCCTTCGTTTTTGTTGACATAAGTATCTCCAATTCTCTATCGTAATCGTTTTAGATTGTTAGTTCTCCGAACTCTCGGCAGCCTGAATCATAATCGCACACTCCACACGCTTTCTCTGAAGCTCGCAGCCCTGCTTGTAGACCGAGCGAATGTCTCCGTTGAAGTTATATGCATTTGCCGCACATCCGCCGCTACAGAAGAACTTAGCAAAGCACTCCTTGCAATCTTCTTTCGCATATACATTACAACCTCTGAATTGCTCACGAAGCTCCGTATTGGTAACTCCCCGGTACACATCGCCCATCAAGAACTGTTCGTTGCCTACGAACTGGTGGCAGGGATACAAGTCACCCCATGGCGTTACGGCAAGATACTCCGTTCCCGAGCCACAACCGGAAAGTCGCTTATATACACAAGGACCGCCGCTTAAATCGAGCATAAAGTGGAAGAAGTTAATCCACTTCGTCTTTCTTCTCTCTAATATATATTTGGCCAGTTCATCGTACTGCTCCAAAAGCGTCGGAATATCGTCCTCCTGCAGCGCATACGGCTCATCCAAAGGAGCCACAACCGGCTCAACACTGATTTGCTCAAATCCAAGCTCGGAGAGATGAATTACGTCCTTAGCAAAGTCGGTATTGTGATGTGTAAATGTTCCTCGCACATAATAATCAGTCTGGTTACGACTTTCTGCAAGCTTTTGAAACTTAGGAACAATCAAATCGTAGCTTCCGGCACCCTTACGGAACGGTCTCATGTAGTCGTTTACTTCCTTGCGACCGTCAATGCTGAGAACCACATTGCTCATTTCCTTGTTTGCAAATTCCATGATCTCGTCATTTAACAAAACACCGTTCGTAGTAAGTGTGAATCGGAACTGCTTGTTATGAAGCTTCTCCTGCTCACGACCATACTGAACAAGCTGCTTTACCACATCCCAGTTCATAAGAGGCTCGCCACCGAAAAAGTCAACCTCCAAATGCTTTCTCGAGCCGGAATTGGCAATGAGAAAATCAAGCGCAGCCTTTCCGACCTCAAAGCTCATCAAAGCGCGACGACCATGATACTCTCCCTCCTCGGCAAAGCAATAACGACACGCGAGATTGCAATCATGTGCAATATGTAAACACAATGCCTTTACAACCGTCTCGCGCTTAGCGAAATCCTCAATGTAAGGCTCATAAGCATCTTCAGAATCCAATACGCCTTCCTCAATCATACGTACGATTTCCGCATAAATGCTCTCAAGCTCGTCATGTGCCTCTGCACCGGAAAGATACTCCTCTCCCTCTCCCTGAAGCTTGCCATCGTATTTCTCCAGCAGCTCCGCAAGAAGTTCTTCCTTCTCCTTACTCTTAAAGCCCTCGATCATATCGTAAGTAACATCGTCAACGACATGAACCATACCGCTGTTCACGTCCAATACGATGTTGTAGCCATTATTCTTGTATTGATGTATCAAAACGTTATCCTCCGAACTGTATAAATACGAAACCGAATGAGATTTCAAATGCTCACCGAATACAGCAAGTCATATGATTACATATAATAAGCAGCGGCAATAGATGTCGCTGCTTATCTTACTCTTATCATGTCTTGTAAATGCTGCAAACGGCATGCTTTACTATGCTCCGAATTGGCATAATAGATTACTTGTTTGCATTCTCACACTTTTGATTACCAACCGTGCAAGAAGTCTTGCATGCAGACTGACAGGAAGTCTGGCACTCGCCACAACCACCCTTCTTAACTGTGTCCTTAAGATTCTTAGTATTCAAGGTAGTAATATGCTTCATATCAAAATCCTCCTACGTGATATAACTTCGGTTATTATATCATACTTTTTCTCATTAGTAAATGCTTTTTTATCATTTGAAATCACGTTTTAAATCACGTTTCCATATGTGAAAACACTCAAACAGTCCATTTCATGTTATATCTCAATATTTTTATATTTTGTGCTTGCAAAACAGAAAAAAACGTGTTATTATCAATGTGGTTTTAAAAACTACATGTGTTAGATTGCAATAACGCATTGCTTAGTTTTTGTTATAACGTCATTTGGAGGTCAAAACATGTCAAACTATATCATCTCAACTGATTCCTGCTGTGATTTGCCGAAAGAATATATCGAACAGCACAGCATTTACGAGGAGCCTCTTTATTTTATTATCGATGACATCACCTACGGCGGCGACAACGATATGGATCCGAAGCAATTCTATCAGCTCATGCGTGATGGTGCTGCTCCGAAGACTTCTGCTGCTAATGTAGATAATGCTATGAATGCTTTCAGAAAGTATCTTGAAGTCGGCAAGGACATCTTACATATTAGTTTCACGTCCGGACTGAGTTGTTCGTACAATAACATTGTATTGGCTGCGAATCAGCTTCTCGAAGAGTTTCCTGAGCGCAAGATTGTCGTAATCGATTCTCTTTGTGCTTCTCTCGGTCTCGGTCTTTTGGTTCACTATGCCGTTCAGAAGAAGGAAGCCGGCGCATCTCTGGATGAGGTTGCGGAATGGGTTGAGACGAACAAGCATCGCATATGTCATCAGTTTACCGTAGAGCATTTGCAGTATCTGCAGCGCGGCGGCCGTGTAAGCAAGACTACTGCTATCATCGGTACCTTGATTAATGTAAAGCCGGTTTTGCACATCAACGAGACCGGACACATCGTTCCTTTGAACAATGTTCGTGGACGTAAGAAGTCGCTTATCTCCTTAGTAGACAATATGGCGGCTCATATGGACGACGATAATAGTTGCATCTTTATCAGCCATGGCGATTCCCTTGAGGACGCACAGTTTGTCGGCAACCTCGTAAAGGAACGCTTCGGAATCGACGATATTATGTATCATTATGTTAGCCCTACCGTAGGCTCACATTCCGGCCCCGGAACAATTGCATTGTTCTACCTCGGAAATCAGCGTTAGTCATCTATCACATTTATACTTTTTCCTTAAATAAGACCGCACGTCGTAATGCCGTGCGGCCTTATTATTTTATTTCGTTGTACCATTAGTTATATCGTATCGAATATATAGTCTGGCGGAGCATGCGACTCTAGCCGTTGCACTTCCTCTTCGTCGTTCCGGTAGCTTTTTTCACCTGCGTCTTCCCTTCGCCTTGTTCTGCCGGCCTGTCTACTTTGGATCGTTCTCTCTTCGCCCCTTCTCCGTCCGAACGACTTTCCGACACCTTTACCTGTCGAATCTTCTGCATCTCGCGAATATACTCATTGCCCTCAAGCTCGTCATAATTCAAATCCTGAAATCTACGTTTCAATAATCTTCTGAGCTCAGAATGCTGCGTAACATTGCCCGGGGAATCCGTATGTAACATGTGAAATGCAAAATGCTTCAGTTTTCGTATAAACGAATACTCCGATTCTTCCTTATCGTCGTGAAAATGAAGGCTCAAATATTCAATCACCTTTCCATTCTCTATTGCTTGCTTAGCCAATGGAGTCAACGCAAAAAGCATACCTTGAACGGTATGGTCTCCAAAACGCTTTTTTACTCGGCGCATAAACTGTGTATTGCTTTCTCCGCAAAATGCAAAGGTGACCTTATGAAGCAACGACCGATATTGTTCACAGAACACCTCCAGCAGGTCCATGCTGGCAGGCATACATACGACTACATCCTCTGCGATATCCAATATTGTCTTTGTGCTGATGTTCTTGTTCGCCTCCAGATTTACAAACAAATAATCATAATGATCCTTACAATGCTCTAACAATTCATGAATCTCATGCTCAAAGCCGTATTCATATACATCCTTTTGAATGCTCTGATTCATCGGTATGAAATACAGCGAATCCGGAATAATCTCCAGCCCTCTCTTGTATCGTATATGCTTACCGGTTTCTCTCCTCAAATGTTGCAGAAAGCTATCACCGTGCATATACCGTTCCGGCGTGTTCACAGCGTAATACTGCTTAATCGAATCATAACGAGGCCCCAGCAAATGATACCCCAAATTCTCTTTTCCCAAATAGTTCTCTACCGTCATGATTCTGCAGGGAAAACAAAAGCTGCTGATAACTGCCGTCAATGACATAATCGCCGCCGTCTCCCTATTCTGGCCGTATGACCAAAATGCCTTTACCATTACCTTCTCCTTTCTTGTCACTTCACCAAATGCAAGACTAATCTCAGCCCCCCAATATCGCGTTGGTAAAATTACTCCTTTCATTAGTATTCAAATGCATACAAAAGATATAGTTGTATATCTGCACTTCTCTCATTCCAAAAGAAGTTACAGAATACTAGTACAGATTATCTTATTATTGTATGAAAGTAAATAGCTATAGCCAAAATAACTACTACAATCATACATTTTCAATAAAATAACTATAATAAATAGCGTACCATCCGCAAAATGCTCAAAATGGTACGCTATACGTTCGTCAGAATGACGAAAATGCATTATCGAATTTGTGTATATTGACAAGCAAAAGGATTGTCGCCTTCATCTATTCCTTGAAACGAATCGAAGCTTCATAAACCTTTTCGTTCACTCAAGCAACCCACTCACATCGCTTAATGTAGACAGATAGGAGTTGCGAAAACGCTTATCGTGTGTCACCTCAGGACCAAACCAATTCGGAATCGAAACGCTTTCAACGTCAGCAATCGATTCATATTCAATCTCCGCAACGATCAAGCCGGAAAGGCAACCTTCGAACACATCGAGTTCAATGGTATGATCTTCATGAGGAATATAATATCTTGTCTTTCGAACCAACTGTCCCTCAACTTTTGTGAGCAGATGCTCGTATGCGCTTAGCGGGATTTCTTCTTCCACTTCGTGATTTACAATTGCCAGTCCACCAAATTGTTTTGAAAGATTCTGTTTGAGCGTCAGATAACACGTATCATCCAGCTTTCGAATGCGTATCGTACAGCCTTGTGTACAAAGATATGCCTGTTCAATGTGACGTGACGGGTACTCTCGATAATCCCCTATCGGGTTCATGATTAAAAATTTACGTTCGGTTTCCATGTTTCATTCCTTCGATATGCCAATAAGTGTGGCACACGTTCCTTTCCTTATGATTTCTATTCTCTTTGGTCCGTTTCTCGTCCACAGAGTGTATATCACACTCTTGCACTTGGAAGGACGAATAAACCATAATAAGCAAGCTCATAATATCCCTACATAATCCTATGGACATCGTAGATGATATGGACATTACAGCGTAGTGTTCCTCTACGAAATTCATTATAGCATACAACACATTCGTTGTCACAAACAAATACTACGATTCGAGGTGTCTATGAAGAGCTTATTTAAAAACTTCCTGCTGTGTGGAATTGCCGGTTGGTGCTGGGAATGCTTTTGGACCGGTATGCATTCTCTACGCCTTCAGCAACCGCAACTTATGTGTCGCACATCCCTTTGGATGTTTCCGATCTACGGTGCTGCAGCCTTTCTAACCCCGTTATTCACTCGCCTAAAACGTTTCCCGTTGCTTATGCGAAGCCTTGTCTACGCGATCTGCATCTTTACCGGCGAATATATCAGCGGTTCCTTGTTAAAACGAATTCAGGCTTGCCCTTGGAATTATTCACACGCCAAGCTTAACATTGACGGCATCATACGACTTGACTTTTTGCCCGCATGGATGCTTGCCGGTATTGTGTTCGAAAAGATTATCCTACGCACAAAGGGAACCGCAGTCCGTGAAGCTACGCAAGCACCTGCAAAAATGCACGTTCCCGCAGCGATGAATGCTCCCATCACAACGAACACTCACACAACAATGAATACGCACGGCTCTACCCCCAATTAAACCGAAAACCTCCGGCGTCCTGCGGAAAAACGCTATTGAAAGCAAGAGGCAAGTGTGTTACGTTATCAACAGAAACCATCTGTCAATCACACAAGAAGGAACCACGTCATGAACAAGCTTGTACTCTTACTGCTTCATCACAATATAAGAACGCCGGAAGCGCTTGAATTTATCAACAAAATGGACTCCGATGGCATATCGGTAACAGTACTCGACCACCTTCATGAGGAGGTTGACAATACGGCTCTATACCTATGCGACGATCAAACACTCATTCGTGCACTGGAGAGCAAAACTGCCGCAGTCATCGGCTGTGAACTCGATTCGACGCTTTCCTGCGAAAACATCGCAACGGACATATGGGCACTCGACGCCGAATATCTTAAAGAGCGCTACGACTTTATTACCGAGAATTCACACTGTTACTACACGACAGACGATTTCACCTTTTGCTCACCGGATTACACAACCTATCGCGAACTGTTTCGACTGCATACACAGGAAGCTTATTACCTTCCCGAGAACCTGAAAACATATACGGAGGAAGACCTAAAAAACCATTATAGGACACTTCGCCTTCGTTCTCAGTTAGATGAGCTTGTGCGTCCGTATTGCATTCAGAATAAGCTCTCCGGTCAAATTATCGGAAACATCGCACTTTCAGAACGTATTGATTGCGAAAGCAATGACTCGAAACCCAATGACTTCATTCCGAGACAGTACACTCTCGACTACTATATACGGCCGGATTATCGTGGGCACGGTTATGCGACAAAGGCAATTCGCCAGTTCCTCGCACAGCTTGCCCCCTCCTCTCCGATTTCTCTCACCGCGGAGGTTCACAAAAACAATCAAGCATCACACAGAGCACTTGCAAAGCTACGCGAGGATGGCTTCCTGCTGCCGACATATTCAAAAGGTGAACGACTTGTCTACACTCTAGACGAGCTACTGTCCAATTGAAACTCCAACATATACTTTCGATACCATAACGGGCAATGATTGCGCTGACTAGCATAATTCTCCCGCTCATCAATCGAAATGCTATTGAAAAAGACTCCCCAAAGCTCCTCGAAGTTATCCCTCATCGCAAGAGAATTCTCTACATATGCTCTGTCCTGAGCATCCAGCTCGACGAGCCACCAATTCTGATTGCCGGGCGAGCTCTTCCGATACACACCGGCAACACCACGACCTTTATCTACAATCATAAAGCTTTCCGTTTGAAAACGTCTCGCAAAATGCGCCATCAAACCGGGCATAATATTGTTCTTCGGCTCCATAACAGCCAACCAACTATGCTCGGCAACCGATTGAAACCGCAGGAATCCCAACATCAAATGCTCTTCATTTCCGTAGTTACGCAATATCTCCATCAAGCGACAGACACTCGGAATCGACAGTTCCTCGCTACAGTCTCGTCGCTTTGCAAAGGATATCTGCAGCACCTCATAAATCACTTGAGCTCGGTCAGTAGCATCCGAGAGCGCCGCACGAAGCAGCTTATACTCAAGACCCGATGATAGCTTCGTTCGGACACTTCGCAACACTTTCTCGGTCTTGGTGTCATCGGGAATCACGGTGATGTACTCGGCAAAGAGCTCAAAGTTTTGTCCGTCGGTGCGTCCCACATACAACTCTTGAGCGCCTTGAGTCTTACGATTGGCCCAAGCATCGTACACAGCCGTAAACACACCCTCGGTACTGTCCTCACATAAATAGATACTCTTCCACATGCCCTCTTCCCTTTCCGGTCCATGTACATTCTTTATCACCGGTCCATCCCGACACTCGGTCCGCTACGTCGTCCGACGACAGACAGCAATCACTCTCACTTTTAAGTCACGAGAAGTTACTGCAATCAAACAACGATATCTGCTTGTATCCCGCTCCATAAGCGTCGATTCTCTTGTGTCTATGCGTGCTGTCTTCTCCAATCAAGCAATTAGCAATTCGGTCTTCATCCCACAACCCCGCATAATCCATCTTACCGTTGCAAGTGATGAAATACTTCGCTCGTTTTAGCACAACTCCGAATCGTTTCAGCATTGTAAAATCAAGCCTGCCGGTCCTTCTTGCGGATACGATTCGCTTCGCCGACTTCGGTCCGATTCCCGGCACACGAAGGAGCGAAAAATAGTCCGCCTTCGTAACCTCCATCGGAAAACTATCCAAGTTACGAATTGCCCAATCGCATTTCGGATCCAAAAACACATTGAAATTCGGCTTCGATTCGGACAATAGCTCTTGTGCCGAGAAGCCATAGTATCGAAAAAGCCAATCCGCCTGATAGAGACGATGTTCCCGCAAGAGCGGCGGCCCTCCGACCACATCGGGCAGCAGTGGATCATCGTTGACTTTGATGAATGCCGAGTAAAACACTCTCTTTAAATCAAAGCTCTTATAAAGCGCCTCCGCAACCTGAATCAATTGATAGTCCGTCTCCTGCGAGGCTCCGATGATCATCTGTGTGCTTTGTCCTCCGGAGGCAAAGCCCTTTCGTCCCTTCATTGACCTCGGAGGTGCAAACTGCAAGGCACGATTGTTTGTAATGTTGGGAAGGGTTTCCGCAGACGTCGAATTCGTCGCACCACTGAGGGCCGTCGTCACACCCACTGCGTTAGCTCCCCCATCCAAGGCAAATGCACGTCCACCTTTCTTGCTGTCGGTTAACCGGCAGCCCTCTCTAGACAAATGCTGCTTTGTAATCTGATACGCGCTGAGATTGCCTCCTGTCATTCCAAGACGCTCTCTGCTCTCATAAATCCCATACTGTATCTGGCGCATCGGCGTCAAAATGTTCTTTCTGGACTTATGCGGCGCAAGCTGACGTAACCCTTCCGCAGTCGGAAGCTCTAAATTGACGCTCAAGCGGTCCGCATACCAGCCGAGCATCTCCACAAGATTCGGATCCCCACCCGGTACAACCTTTACATGAATGTAACCCATAAACCCATATGTATCACGTAACATTCTGAGAGTAATCAGGAGCTGTTCCAGCGTATAGTTCGGGCTGACCATTACCCCGGAGCTTAGAAACAAGCCCTCAATATAATTCCTATGGTAAAATCCCATCGTAAGCTCGCACACCTCTTCCGGCGTAAAGCTTGTCCGAACAACATCGTTCGACGAACGATTGATACAATACTTACAATCGAAAATACACTCATTCGTAAACAGTATCTTAAGAAGACTGATGCAACGTCCATCCGCAGCAAATGAATGACATATACCTGCCGCAGACGATGTCCCGACCTTTCCTTCTATCGGTCCTCGCTCCACACCGCTTGAGGTACAGGAAACGTCGTACTTTGCCGCATCGGAAAGGATCTCAAGCTTCTTCTGTAACGACATATTCTCTTGAATAACCATAGCATCACCTCAAATCGCTTAACGAACGCATCGCACTACTCAAACAGCAATCAGCCATTCGAATATCACACATATTTTCGAACATCTGTTCTATTCATAGTATACACCATTTCTTCTGTATGTCAAGTATGTTTTCGAACATTTGTTCTCTGTATTTTTATTTCTCCTTACCGCTTCTACACATTGACCATTGCACATATAAATATCGTTTTGTCCGTTGCACTTCAACTCGATTTTGTCCGTAGCATTTCGACACAATTCGCATATAGTAACTTAGGAAACAAAAAGAGCTGCTATGAAGACCAATATAACTGTTACCGATTTGACATATTCGTATTATCGAGAGCACGGAGAGGTTCCTGTCATCGACCACCTCTCCTTTTCCGTAAAGGCCGGCGAATTTGTCGCTATTGTCGGTCCGTCCGGCTGTGGCAAGACAACGCTCCTTTCCCTATTGGCCGGCCTCCTCAAGCCGCAACAAGGAGGCATTGCCGTGGGAAATACTCCTATCGAGAGTTCCTCGGCATCCATCGGATATATGCTGCAAAAGGACCACCTTCTCGAGTGGCGTACCACAAAGAAAAATGTATCACTCGGTTTGGAAATCCAAGATAAGCTTGCGCAAGATACCGAGCAAGAGCTTATGCAAATGCTCACCGACTACGGTCTCCGATCATTTGCCGGGAGCCGCCCCTCCGAGCTTTCCGGAGGTATGCGACAACGTGCCGCCCTCATTCGAACTCTTATGACGCGACCGGAAATTCTGCTGCTTGACGAACCGTTTTCCGCATTGGACGCACAGACGAGATTGTCGGTATCCAACGATGTGTTCGCCGTCACCAGGCGGTATGGTATCACTTCGATACTCATCACTCACGACATTTCGGAAGCCATCAGCATGGCAGACCGTATCCTCGTGCTTTCAAAGTTGCCGACACACCTTGTTGCCGAACACCCCATAGATCCGGAGCTTGCGGCACTCTCTCCGATTGACGCCAGAAACTCACCGCTGTTTCAAACGTATTTTCGTATCATATGGAAGGAGCTGACGACATGAACAAAACGGATTTTTCTTCTCTGCAAGAATACCAACACTATATAAAAAGAAAGCGCATTTTCATAAATGCACTTCGTGTATCGATATTGCTTGCTTTTTTGCTTTATTGGGAGCTCGGTACTCGGTTCGAGCTGTTCGATTCCTTCTTTTACAGTAGTCCCAGTCGGCTATGGCGCTGCCTCGTATCGCTTGCAAGCTCCGGAGCGCTCTTTCTTCATCTGCGAATCACGATATGGGAAACGTGTGTCAGTTTTTTTGTCGTTATAGTGGCGGCTCTTTTACTGGCCACGTTACTTTGGTGGAACGACACGCTGCAACAGATTCTCGAACCGTATCTCGTAATACTGAACAGCCTTCCGAAATCGGCTTTGGCTCCTTTGTTTATCGTGTGGTTCGGCAGTTCACAGCTGACAATTGTCATTGCTGCCGTGTCGGTTGCCGTATTCGGTGCTACGATGACGGTCTTTCAGGCATTTTCCGAAACGGAACCGGATAAACTTAAGCTGATTTACACTTTGGGCGGTACAAAACGCGACGTGCTGACTCGTGTGATTTTGCCGGGCAATATGGGAACTTTGCTCAATGTTATGAAGGTGAATATGGGACTTTCCCTCGTTGGCGTCATCATCGGTGAATTTCTCGGTGCCAAGGCCGGTCTTGGTTACCTCATCATCTACGGAAGCCAGACCTTTCAGCTCGATTATGTCATCCTATCCATCGTTCTATTATGTATATTGGCCACCTTACTATACCTCCTCCTTGACGCCGTGCAAAAATGGTATCACAAGCGGGCATGAACCGCATACCCCGTCACGGCGATTCCATAAAAAATGCTCCCCGAGGTCTACCCTCTGGGGAGCATTTGCTCTACCAATCAGCTGTTTGCTTGCAGAAAATCCCGAAGCTCTTGCCATGCTTTCGCACGGTTATCTACCAAAATGCCGTGAATGCCGAGACCCTCGGCTGCAGACACATTGTCCTCGCGGTCATCCAGGAACACACACTCCGAAGCCTCCAAATCATAGCGCTGCAAAAGCGTCTTATATATATCCTCCGACGGCTTTGTAATTCGCTCTTGTGCGGATACTACATACCCATCCACATCCGGCAAAAATGTGAACACCTTCTTCGCATGAAGCTCGAAGATATCTCCCGGGTAGTTCGTAAGTAAGAACACTCGATAGCCTTGGGTCTTACACCATCGAAGCCATTCCTGCGTGTCCGGATACGGTGCCACGAGCCCCGTCGGGTCACGGAAGAAAATCCGAAGCGCTTCTTCCATCTGCGGATGTCTGCGGATCCACTCTTCGAGTGCTTCCTTGACCGTATAGCTTCCGCTATCCATCTTAAGCCACACATCGCCCAGTATGATATTCTTTACGAAGAAATCGCAAAGCTCTTCGGAGAAGCCAAGCTCCTTCATATAGGCAAGGTATCGAAAATCCACGAGCACCGAGCCGAGATCAAAGATGACATTTCGAATGCTACGCGTTCCGTGTCGCCTCAATCCGGACTGAAGCCACGTATTCATCTTATCAACCACGTAGGCCGGCTTGGCAATCTTGACACCCTCACCGAGTCCCATAATCCAACCCATGAACAGCTCAGTCGGTGCAGCCTGTACTCGCACCTCGTAATACCCGTCATGAGACGGTCGTATCGTGACCTCCGTACCGAAGTAATCAATCAACGTACCGAGCAGACTTTCTCGACACTCTAACGTAATCGTCTCAGGTTCACCGTTGTACATCTGAAAACGTTTTTGACTGTAATTGTCCATTCCCTTCGCGCGGAACAGCTCTCCACCATCTCGCGACGAACCCTCGTCAATTCGAATTCGGTCCATCTTATCCACACGATAATGACGAAGCTCCTTCTTCGACGGATCGAAAGCAACAAGGTAATAGGTCGCATTTTCCCAAAGCAGCATCCACGGACTGATGTCCTCTTTATTACCGTTCTTACGCGGCACCAGCTCTTTGTTGCTATTCCATTCGAGATATACAAAGGAAATACGCGAATCACTTGCTATCGCTTCGTGAATGGCATCCACGTTGTAATATATCTTCTCATTCATGCTCTTCACACGGTCTGAGACATATACTTGTCGTTTCAAAGACTGCGCATCGTAGCGGCTCAATTGCCCTCCTAGTTTTTTGACCAAGTCGCGAGACTTACTCTGCGTAATGAATTTTGAGGACCATACGGCGTCTACGAGCATCTTAATCTCCGGCAGGTCAAATTCACGCTCAATCAAAGAATAATACGAATTTCTTCCGAGCTTATAACACGATATCTCGATACCGAAATCACGAAGGAGCTCAAAATCGGCATACAGCGTCTTTCTCTCCACTACAATATCCTCGGCCTCAAGGTAAGCTATGATCTCGGCAAGCGTCAGGGCGTGATTCTCGTCCGTGTGCTCGCGAAATATCCTGATAAGGTGCAAAAGCTTGAGTTTTTGATTCTCCGAGCGCGCCATATCCGCTTCCTCCTTCGTAGATTCCCCTCAGCCAATAGACCGGCAAGTATTTCGCCAATTCACGCGTTATTTCTTAGGAGTCGAAAGACCGAGGTCCACTCCCTGCATAGAGCTACTCAGCTCTTTATAAGCAATAAAGCAAAGTAGCATCGCAACAACCGCTACCGCTATGCAAATGCCCATACTTACGTACTTCTGTTTTTGGAACGAGCGATACGCCGTATAGCCCGCCACAACAAGCGCAACAACCTGGCAGAAGAAATAATCTATGATAAAGAAGCTTACGAACAGAATCGCAACGCTGATAATCGTCATCGTATTCAAAATGTCCGTATTCTCCTTCTCGTGCGGCAACAAATCCGCAGCCAGAATTGCACGATAGTCCTTCTCATAGGCCGCATGCTGGTCGACCTGAACGTCATGACGCACTTCTTCCATCCAATTGAGCAGCTCGCCCTTCAATCTCTTGCGAACCAACAGCTCCTCTTCGCGCTGCATCGGCAAAGAGTCCTTCAGCATAAGCACCATACGCATATTGGTTGCGCCGATATTCTCACGCTTCTTCGCATCCGCATAACCATATGAAACGACCAACTCATGCTCTCCGTCGTCCGGCCACAGGAAAAGCTTCTCCACAACACTCGAAAGTCTCTTTTGAAGCTCATCGAGATAAATGCGAATTCGATCCTCCTTCAAGCTTTCGTTCAAGCCCGAAAATCGAAGTATCTGCCCGTTGCAAAGCGCCGCCAAGTGAATCTGCAGTGCATTTGCCTTGCGAACAAACGGACTGACGCACACCTCGTATTGTTCATCGTCCAAAAATTCGGTATCCTTTTTCCACATTGCCGCATGAAAGATATCTCGCGGCATCACACAACGTCCAATCACTGTACGAATACTCATCGTTCTCATCCTCCGTAAATGACTTCACTAAAACACATCCAAACATCACACCCGCTATAAGCAGTTCATACCTCAAAAACCAGTATAGCATTTTTCTGCGCATTTGTCATGTGTATTTACGCGAAAATGCGCATATTTTGTACCATATGATTCCTAATGCCATTCCCGCACGAAGGAAAAATGACGGTATGTGAAGAAACCGAAGGACAACCACTGGTATACAATAAACAGAATTTCTAAGGTGCCGAATGCAGCGCACACCCACAAAATCAACGTCAGTATCATTCCGATTCCCGAAACCAGCTCAGTGGCTCGATAGTCGGTGTCCGTAAATTCCTGCTGAAACAGCAGCTCCACAAAAACAATCAGATACAATAAAAATGTAAAGAACCCCATTCCACACCTCCGTTACTTTTCGGCCCCCTTAGTAGCCAAGATCATTCACCATTCCTCGCAGGAAGGGCTGTACACTTTTCCCGCATGAGGTTATCGTATTCCATTATATATCCGATGGACCGGAGAATGAATACGGAACAAGCATTTTACAAGAGGAACGGTTGACAGGATAGCCTCTCCCACTACAGTCTTCGCTACAGTCCGTGCCCGAAAGACATTCGCTCGCATACAACGAATTTGTGTTGACAGTTTGGGTGAGTTTCCTTATAATATTAAGGTGTTTGCGCACACGGCGCAAATGCTTGCAGACAATGCTTCTTCGGTCGTTCTTCGTTTCACGGCTTTCGCGGAGGCAGTGCTGCATTTTCACTGATTAGGAGGTAACTATGATTACAGTACACAATGGTGGCGTCTATCTGGTAGACGGCAAGCCGGTTGCAGAGTACTCCCTTCCGAAGGAAGAGGCAAAAAAGCGTACCATGGCATATGGTATTCTCTCTGCGCACAACACTTCCGGCGACAACGGCAAATTGAAGATTAAGTTCGACGCCATGGTTTCCCACGATATAACGTACGTCGGAATCATCCAGACGGCACGTGCGAGCGGACTCACCGAGTTCCCTCTTCCCTATGCTATGACCAATTGCCACAACAGCCTTTGTGCCGTAGGTGGTACGATTAACGAGGATGACCACGTATTCGGTCTTTCCGCAGCTAAGAAGTTCGGTGGTATCTATGTACCCGCGAACCAGAGTGTTATTCACTCCTACGCACGTGAAGAGCTTTCCGCATGCGGTAATATGATTCTCGGTTCCGACTCTCACACTCGCTACGGTGCACTCGGTACGATGGGTGTCGGCGAAGGCGGTCCCGAGCTTGTAAAGCAGCTTCTTAAGAACACTTGGGATCTCGATATGCCTGAGGTAGTTCTCGTATACCTTACCGGTACTCCTAAGCGTGGTATCGGTCCTCATGACGTTGCTCTTGCTCTTGTAAAGGCAACATTCGAAAGCGGTTTCGTAAAGAATCGCGTTCTCGAGTTCGTAGGTCCCGGCGTTGCCGAGCTTCCTATCGACTTCCGTAACGGCGTAGACGTTATGACAACGGAGACGACCTGCTTGTCTTCCATCTGGGTAACCGATGAGATTACGAAGGGCTTCTACACCGCTCATGGTCGTGAAGAGTGCTACAAGGAGCTTCAGCCTGCAGACGGTGCGTACTATGACCGCTTTATTACCATCGAGCTCGATAAGGTAGAGTCCATGATTGCTCTTCCGTTCCATCCTTCCAACGCTTACACGATTCACGAGTTCGTGGAAAATGCCGAGGAGATTCTCGCAAAGGTTGAGGAAGAGGCTTCTAAGAAGTTCAAGAACGTAACCTACAAGCTTACCGACAAGGTAAAGGACGGCAAGGTATATGCCGACCAGGGTGTCATCGCCGGATGTGCCGGTGGTCTTTTCGATAACATCGACGAGGCTGCTGCAATTCTTGCGGGCAACAGCTGTGGCAACGGTTACTTCTCACTGAATGTATATCCTACGAGTGTACCGGTAAGTCTCGAGCTCACGAAGATCGGCGCTTCCGCCGAGCTTTTGAAGGCAGGCGCCGTAATCAAGCCTTCCTTCTGCGGACCTTGCTTCGGTGCAGGCGATGTTCCTGCAAACAACGGCTTGTCTCTTCGTCACACGACAAGAAACTTCCCGAACCGCGAGGGTTCTAAACCTTCCGACGGTCAGCTTTGCGGTGTAGCTCTTATGGATGCTCGAAGCATTGCTGCTACTGCTGCAAATGGTGGTATCATCACCGCAGCAACGGACATCGAGTACGAAGTTCCGAAGCACGAGTATCATTTTGATAAGACCGTATATCAGAATCGTCTCTACTACGGCTATGGAAAGGCCGATAAGGACGCCGAGCTCATTCTCGGTCCCAACATTACGGATTGGCCTAAGATGGAGGCACTCACCGACAACATGCTCGTGAAGCTTGCCGCTGTCATTCGCGATCCGGTAACGACTACCGACGAGTTGATTCCTTCCGGTGAGACGAGCTCTTACCGCAGCAATCCTCTTCGCCTCTCCGAGTTCGCACTCTCCCGTCGCGTTCCGGAGTATGTAGGACGTAGCAAGGCCATTCATGCAGTAGACCTTGCAAGACAGAACGGCGAGAAGCCCGAAGAGCTTATGAGTGTACTTGCTCATTTCGGTGATGCAGAAGCACTCCTCTCTACGACGCAGTTCGGTTCTTGCGTATTTGCAAATCGCCCGGGTGACGGTTCCGCAAGAGAACAGGCGGCTTCCTGTCAGAAGGTACTTGGTGGCTACGCGAACATTTGCTACGAATTTGCAACCAAGCGTTATCGCAGCAACTGTATCAACTGGGGTATCCTTCCCTTTACTTTGGCAGAAGGCACCGAGTTCCCGTACGGCGATGGCGACTATGTATATATCCCCAACGTACGCAAGTATATCCTGGAGGGTAAGGAAGAATTCCCTGCCAAGGTACTGACCGCCGACGGTGAAGTACACGATATCATGCTTTACGTAAAAGGCTTGACTCCCGACGAGAAGGAAATCATTCTCGAGGGCTGCCTCATCAATTACTACGCTGCTCACAGCAAGTAATCCATTATGCAAATGCACTGCCCTTGCCCGTCATTTTCACGGGTGAGGGCAACTATATCAAATATATTAAGAGAGGTGTTCCCATGAACAAGATTGCAATGACAACTCCTTTGGTAGAGATGGACGGCGATGAAATGACCCGCATTCTCTGGCAGATGATCAAGGATCAGCTGATTCTCCCCTTTGTTGACCTGAAGACCGAGTATTACGATTTGGGTCTCGTAGAGAGAGAAAAGACGAAGGATCAGGTAACTTTGGATGCGAGCTACGCAGCTAAGAAGTATGGTGTTGCGGTAAAATGCGCTACCATCACTCCCAATGCACAGCGTGTAACGGAGTATAATCTGTCTCAGATGTGGAAGAGCCCGAACGGCACCATTCGTTCCATTTTGGACGGCACCGTATTCCGTGCTCCTATCATGATCGATTCCATCAAGCCCGCCGTACGCGGCTGGAAGAAGCCCATTACCATTGCTCGTCACGCATATGGCGATGTTTATAAGAACACCGAATATCGCGTTCCCGCCGAAGGAAAGGCTGAGCTCGTGTTCACCGCTGCTGACGGTACCGAGACGTTCCGCGAGACGGTATACGACTTCGAATGCCCCGGCGTAATTCAGGGAATGCACAACAAGGATACATCCATCGCTTCCTTCGCAAGAAGCTGTTTCGAGTATGCTCTCTCCAGCGGTGAGGATTTGTGGTTCTCCACGAAGGACACGATCAGCAAAAAGTACGATCATCGCTTTAAGGATATCTTCCAGGAGATTTTTGATGCAGAATACAAGGAGAAGTTCGAGGCCGCAGGCATTACTTACTTCTACACGTTGATCGACGATGCCGTAGCACGTGTTATTCGTTCCGAGGGTGGTTTCATTTGGGCGTGCAAGAACTACGACGGTGACGTTATGAGTGATATGGTCAGCACCGCATTCGGTTCTCTCGCTATGATGACGAGTGTATTGGTTAGCCCCGATGGCAACTACGAGTACGAGGCCGCACACGGAACCGTTACTCGCCACTACTACCGCTATCTGAACGGCGAAGAGACGTCTACGAACCCCGTAGCAACGATCTTTGCATGGAGCGGTGCATTTAAGAAGCGCGGTGAGAAGGATAACCTTCCGGAGCTGATTGCATTTGGCGAGAACCTGGAGGCTGCAACCCTCGCTACATTAAATGCGGGAATTATGACGAAGGACCTCGCAGGTCTTTGCGAAGGCATCGAAGTTACTTCCGTAAACTCCGCAGACTTCATCGCTGCAATCGCCGAGCGTCTGCAGGCTT
>JAZRJF010000008.1:0-10669 GCA_045645665.1 Lachnospiraceae bacterium
TTCAGTACCATTGAGGGAAATACCATCTACAATATACATCACAAGCGCATATTCCACGGTGCGGAAGTGGCGGGAATTAAGCTGCATGCGTCCTTGGATACGCAGATTAAGAACAATAAGATCTACGGCTGTTATCGTGCGGTATGGCTGGATTGGCAGGCACAGGGCACGCGAATCAGCAGAAATGTGTTCTTTGACAGTCTGTCGGAGGATTTCTTCGTAGAGGTATGTCACGGACCGTACCTTGTGGATCACAATTTGTTCTTGTCCAAGATGAACTTTAGAAATCTGTCGCAGGGCGGAGCATTTGTACATAATCTTTTCGCGGGAAGAATCTTGCTTCGTGAAGAGCTGTCCAGATGGACACCGTATCATTTCGCGCATGAGACGGCGGTGGCCGGCTACAACAATTTTACGGGAGGCGACGACCGTTATGTGAATAACCTGTTCCTGTTTGACGGGGATGAGGATAAGACGGTTAAGCCGATGACCTTCTTCGAGCATTTGCCGCTGCCTCCTCGCAAGGAGAATAAGGAGAGCGGTCAGATTATGGACGGTGTGCCGGACGATTCCGTATGCTATTTGCATCCGTCGGGTCTTTCTGCCTACGATAAGTATCCAAACGGAACGGAAAAGATGCCGTGGGAGTATACAGAAGAAGAACGCAAAGAGCGAATTGAGAAGTACGGAAGCATTTATCCTTTGGGACGCTGGGCGATTCCCGTGAAGATAAAGGGAAATGCTTATTTCGGCGGTGCTGTGGGATGCTCTCACGAGCCGGAAGCAAAGGTTTGCGCAGAAGTGGGCATTACGGTAGAGCTTTCCGAAAAGAAGGACAAGGTATATGTATGCATCAAGGATGCGGAGCTGCTTGGCGGCGTAGGCTCAGAGCTTCTTTCCGCAGACACCTTAGGCGAATCCTATCATGCGGAGATGGCGTACGAGAATCCGGACGGAAGCAATATCGTATTCGATACGGACTTTTTCGGAAAGAAACGTCCTGCAGGCAATGTCACACCCGGACCGTTTGAAGTGATGGGCGTGGAAGTACCGGTAGGCAAGTTTGAACTCTAATATGTAGATGAACACGTGCTAGGAGTAATAGATTACTAAGGAGGACAAGTATGAAATTCAACGTAAATCATCCGATTCTCTTTGTCATTGCGGGCATCATCATTGTTGTGGTGCTGGCGCAATCGGTCTTCTTCCTCATTCGAGCGTGGAGAAGAGCAAAAGAACTCGGAATCGCAACCGAAACATTAAAGAAGACCGTTATTGCGGCGACTATCTTCACCGTGGCTCCTGCGGTATCCATACTCGTTGGAGTGGTGGTGCTGTCGAAGAAGCTGGGAATCGCACTTCCGTGGCTGAGACTCTCTGTCATCGGCTCGCTCAGCTACGAAACGGTAGCGGCGGAAACGACACTTGAGCAGGTTTCGCTTCCCTCGGGCGCTCAGATTACGAACGCATCCGATTTCGTAACCGTGCTTTGGGTAATGACTCTCGGTATCATCATCGGTCTTTTGCTTGTGCCTCTTTGCACGAAGCGTATCCAAAAGGGCATCAAGGGAATGGAGCAGAGGGATAGAAAATGGGGTGAGATTTTCAACAACGCCATGTTCCTCGGTATGATTTCGGCGTTCCTCGGTTATGTATTTTGTGACGTGTCGCTCGTTTTCTCGGGGGATACCTCGGGACTCATTCCCGTGTGTGTCATGGTAGTTTCGGCGCTTGTCATGGTAGTCTGCGGATTGCTGTCCAAAAAGCTGAACGCTCGTTGGCTTACCGACTACGCTTTGCCATTTAGCTTGATCGGTGGCATGGCGGCGGCTCTGCCCATTACCGCGTGGTTAGGTTAAGATAAGGAGGGATACGATTATGAAAAAGCAAACTTATCTTGAAAGCGTACATACACACGGACGTATTTGGGGTTTGACGCTCTTTGCGCTTATCCTCAGCTTCCCGATTGCCGTAGGGATTATCTTCGATGCACTTCCGAATTTCAATGCACTGCTTAACGGACTTGTCGCTATCCTCCCCATGTATTGGGCTGTGGGTATCGTTGAGATGTTCACATACGTTCCGATGCTTGGTGCGGGTGGTGCGTATCTTTCCTTCGTTACCGGTAACATTGCCAACCTAAAGCTCCCCTGTGCATTGGATGCAATGGAGCGTGCGGGTGTAAAGGCAAGTAGCGAAGAAGGTGAGATTATCTCGACCATCGCCATCGCGGTTTCCGGAATCGTAACTACGATTATTATTATCATCGGCGTGGTGCTGATCATCCCGCTTACCCCCATTTTGGAGGCGCCGGTACTGGCACCTGCATTTGACATGATATTGCCTGCATTGTTCGGCGGCCTTGCGGTAGTGTTCGTTTCAAAGAATGTCAAGCTTTCGATTGCACCGATTATTCTCATGTTGGCGCTCTTTATCTTTGTGCCCGCACTCAACGAGTCTACTGTGGGTATTATGGTTCCCGTGGGCGTTGTGTTCACAATCGCTGTTGCGAGAATCCTTTATAAAAAAGGAGCACTCTGATGAAATACGTATTGATCGCGCTCATAGTAGCGCTTTGCTTGTTGGTTTTCGTGATTATTGTGCGCACCTTGGCATTTAAGCCGAAGAAGCAGCCTCAGATTGTTGAGGGAGAAGTGGATTTTGATAAGGATAAGGCCATTTCGAACCTGCAGACGCTCGTGCGCTTCAAAACCGTGTCATACCGAAACCCCGAGCTTGAAGACGATGCCGAATTCGAAGGGCTCATCGAAAAGCTCCCCGAGCTGTACCCGAACGTATTCGCGACTTGCGAGTTCATGCGCTTTCCGGACCGCGGACTTCTGTTCCGATGGAAAGGCCGTGGAGATGGTGCGCCTTCGGTGCTGATGGCACATTATGACGTTGTCCCCGTAAATGAGGAGATGTGGGAGAAGCCTCCCTTCGAAGGCATCCTTGAGGACGGCGTTCTTTGGGGCCGCGGAACGCTGGATACAAAGGCGACGATCAACGGTGTGCTCTACGCAGCGGAAACCTTGATTGCGCAAGGCTTTACCCCGGAAAGTGATATTTATTTTGCATTTTCGGGTGGCGAAGAAATCAACGGCATGGGCGCGGTTCATATCGTTGAGTATTTTGAAAAAGAAGGCATTGTACCCGAGATGGTCGTTGATGAGGGCGGAGCCGTAGTGGAAAATGTATTCCCCGGAGTCAGTCAGCCCTGCGGCATGATCGGTATCGGCGAAAAGGGTATGATGGACGTGCGCTATACTACAAAATCGAACGGCGGCCACGCTTCGGCGCCGAAGCCCCACACGCCGGTCGGCATCTTGTCAAAGGCGTGCTGCAAGATTGAAAAGCACCCCTTTAAGGCGCATATGAGTGAGCCGGTGAAGAAGCTGTTTGACACGCTCGGCAGACATTCGGGATTCGGCATGCGAATGATCTTCGCCAACCTTTGGTGCTTCTCCGGATTGCTGGATTTGATTTGCAAGAAGAGCGGTGGCGAGCTAAATGCTCTGATGCGTACAACTGTGGCATTTACGCAGATGAAGGGAAGCTCTGCGCCCAACGTCATCCCGCCCGAGGCGGAGATGGTGTCGAACATTCGTCTCAATCCTTTGGATACGATGGACAGTGCCCTTGCGTATTTGAAAAAGACGGTCGGTGACGAGAGCATTGACATTGCTCCGATATACGGCATGAATCCGAGCCGAATCTCGAAAACCGATTGTGCGGGCTGGGACCGCGTAGCGAGTGCTGTGGCATCGACGTGGAAGGGAGCGCTTGTCTCTCCGTACCTCATGATTCAGTGCTCAGACAGCCGTCACTATGGTCGCATTTCCGACCGCGTGTACCGTTTCTCCGCAATGGACCTTTCCAAAGAGGAGCGCGGAATGATACACGGAAACAACGAGCGAATTCGAGTAGACTGTGCTTGTCGCGCGGTTGAGTTTTATATTCGGTTGATGAAGCTTTGCTAAGCTTGGATGAGCTGTAGCGACCGCATGAAGCTGTGGAGGTAGATGCTGTGAAAAGCGTAGAAA
Organism: Lachnospiraceae bacterium; assembly: GCA_045645665.1. GTDB lineage: Bacteria > Bacillota > Clostridia > Lachnospirales > Lachnospiraceae > ISDg. Next base: position 4,044 of record JAZRJF010000008.1, read on the forward strand.
TCAAAACAGAACGCCTTGTATTGCGCCCACTCGGCACGGAGCATCTTCAGACTTTTTGCGAGTTTGCGTTGGATGTGGAGAACACAAAATACATGTGCTTCTTTCCTAAGGAGGACTCCGAGGAGGCGCTGCATTTTCTGCAAGACGTCGAGCTGGAGTGGGAAAAGGAACAGCCGGGGTATTTGGAATTTGCCGTGCTCTATGAGGGCAAACACATCGGAACGGCGACGGTGTACTTTGAACAAGGCTTCGGCGAGCTTGCTTGGCTTGTGAATCGAAAGTACTGGGGCAACGGCTTCGCCTATGAAGCGGCGAAGGCTGTCATACAATACGCCCAAGCCAATTACGGAACGACGTGCTTTCGAGCGTGCTGTGACAGTGAAAATGTTGCTTCGTACAAGACGATGGAGAAACTGGGCATGACCAAGCTCGGCGAGTGCACCAGACGCAACCGAATCGCAACGCAGGATTCGCTGGAATACCAGTATGAGATGGTGGTTTGAGAAGGGGACGGGATATGATAGGCAAGAACGTTCACGTCGTAATTGACAGACCTCTCGGTTCGATTCACCCAAGGCATAAGAATATCGTGTATGAGGTTAATTACGGCTATGTGCCGAATATCATAGGCGGCGATGGCGAAGAGCAAGATGCATATATACTTGGTATTGACGAGCCGATTAGTGAATTCGACGGTATAGTGATAGCTATTATTCACCGAAGCGACGATGTAGAAGATAAGTGGGTCGTGGCGCCAGAAGGGGTTTCGTTTAGCGACGAAGAGATTATGTGCAAGGTACATTTTCAGGAGAAGTACTTTCAGACAACCATAAGTAGAAGTATCGTTTGATAAGTTGCGGAACGGAGCGCATGGGCAAAGGAAATGATTACGATGTTGGATACATACGTGTTTTTTTGGAGCAAGTCTTGTCGGGATGGGTTAATAGTTTGAGAAATGAACAATGGACACTGATGTAAAATGCAGAAGGAGTGCTTTGCAATGCGCGTGAAAGATTATTTGTCACAATTTCAGCGAATAGAGAAGATTTCAAAGGGCATGTCCGAAGATGAGAAATATCGCGTTGAGAAAGATGGGGTAGAGTATCTTCTTAGGGTGAGCAAAGGTGAGGAATATGCGATAAAAAAGAGGGAGTATGAATACCTGAGGCATTTGAATCGGGCAGAGCTACCGGTGCCGAGATGCATTGCGCTTGTAAAAAGCAATGATGGGACTAAGGTGTATTCGTTACTTTCATGGGTGAAGGGAGAAGAGGCTGAAACTGTTCTTCCTAATGCTAGTGACGATGTGCAATATGAGTACGGCGTTCAAGCCGGTAAGATTCTTCGTGCGATACATGATAACTCAGAAGAGATTGATTGTTCGGGGAATTGGTACGATAGATATTATGAAATCATTGAGCCGAGGCTTGAAGCCTTCCGTAGGGAAGGGGAAGCATTCGAGGGTTCCAAACATATCTTAAGGTTTATCGAGGAGAACAGAAACCTGCTAAAAACTCGACCGATGTGTCATCACCATGGTGATTATCACATGGGGAATTTGATTGTTGATGAAGGTAAGTTGTGGGTCATTGACTGGCATACAGTAGACTTTGACAACATCGGGGATCCGTGGTATGAATTTAACCGTATAGGAATCGAGCATCCGATGTTCGCGCGAGGACAAATTGATGGGTACTTTGGTGATGATGTTCCAACTGAGTTTTGGAAGCTGTTTGCACTGTATTTTTCCACGAGTGCCATCACTTCTATCGTCTGGGCAAAATACTGGGCACCAAATCAGTTTGACTATGTCATGGGTCTCAACCAACAAGTGTTACAAATGTTCGACGATATGGAAAACCCGATTCCGCGGTGGTATCGAGGAGATTAGGGAAGGATAATTACTTTGCATTCACATTGTGAACAGATTGGAGTAAGCCATGACGACGCAAGAAATAATGGACTATTGCATGAGCAAGACAGGCGCATACGAAGACCATCCGTTTGGAGATGTGCCGATATGCTTTAAACTGAATAAGAAAATATTCGCGCAGCTCTATCCGTATGCGGATGACTACAAGATTACATTAAAATGTACCGCAGACGCAGGAGAATTCTACAGGATGGTATATCCCGAGAACGTATTCAGAGGATATCATTGTCCACCGGTACAGCAACCGTACTGGAATACGATTCTTTTGGACGGGTTCCCCGAGGAGGAACTATGGAATATGATTGACCTTGCATATGAAACGGTATTCAATGGCTTTAGCAAAAAGGTGCAAAGAGAAATTCAGTGCATTGTAAGCGAGGAATAATTTATGATTAACTACACAAATGAAACAGAAATCGTCCCGTTGCCGAAGGAGGAATGGAAGGGCACTCCCATTCTGATGCGGTATACGACGGAAGAATATTATGACGTGGAGATCACGGCAGAAGCCGGTGCATTTCACGTAGAGATGGTAAAGAAGAAATTCGACACGCCCGTGACGCATACGCCGGAGGAGTACGATTTTCCGGACAGTCTGTACCAGGACCACTGGGGCGGCGCCGAGGCTTGGGGAATCTTCTCCGAGGAAAATGGAGAGAAGAAGCTGTTGGCTTGCATCGAGCTTTGTCCCGAGGAGTGGAGCAATCGCTTGATGGTGACCGAACTTTGGGTGGCGGATGAGCTGCATCGACGCGGTGTCGGTACGAGACTGATGAATCTGGCAAAGGAGCGGGCTAAAGCGCAGGGACGCCGAGCCATCATCCTAGAGACGCAGTCCTGCAACGTGAGAGCGATTGCATTTTACTTAAGTCAAGGCTTTCAGTTGATTGGATTCGACACATGCTGTTATAACAATCGCGATGTGCAGCGCCACGAGGTGCGTTTTGATCTTGGGTTCTTTATGGAGGGCTGGGATTCGAATCGGAGATAATAGAACATAACAAAAGAGGAAAATGCGGTAGGCCGAGGCTTACCGCACTTTTGTTATGGAAGGTCACTTATACCGGTTAGTTGGTCAAAAGAAGCAAGAAAGAATGACGGGGTTGCACATGTCGCATCATGAAGAAAAACAGAATAATATAGAATGAGAATATCCTGATATGCAAAACCCCGGTGTTGACAAATGTACCGGCGAAAAGATACGCTATTATTGCGTAGCGTTTTTATGACGTGAGCTATAAAGAATGATTGGAGTGTGGTGGAATGAAGAAATTTTGGTTGATATGCTTGGTGGTTGAGGTGATCGCTATCGCACTCGTGTTGGCAACCGGTCTCGTTGGTCGATTGATCGGAAAGTGCTTGCTTGCGTTCTTTGCGGCCATGGCGATTTCCGCACTGATGAAAGTGCTTGCCAAACGGGAGGACGAGACGAACGGCAACGGGCGAGAAGTGTAGGGGCGAACGAGGCTAACAGTGCCTGACAAGGCGAGTGACGAAGGTTGAGGTGGACCTGCCGAAACCGATTACTTCAGAGGGATTTGGGACTCGACGTAGCGGTGCGATTCTGCTATAATGCGCTTATACCGCTTGGGTAAGGAACGGAGGATAAGAAATGTTGAGATTGAGACCGTACAACAAAAAGGATGCGGAGCATATCGTAAAGTGGATTGGAGATGAGCTTGCATTTCGCAGATGGAGTGCCGATCGCTATGATCATTTTCCGATTAGTGCTGAGGATATGAATCGGCAGTATGCGGTGGCCGAGGAGGCGGATTGGTACTATCCGATGGTTGCATTTGACGAGAGCGGTGTGGTCGGACATCTGATCATGCGCTTTCTCGATGAGGAAAAGACGGTGCTTCGATTCGGTTTCATTATCGTAGACAATACAAGGCGTGGCGAGGGACTCGGCAAAAGGATGCTTCAGGTTGCACTCAAATACGCCTTTGAGATATTGGGCGCTCGCAAGGTGACACTCGGTGTCTTTGCAAACAACCCATCAGCACTGAGATGCTATCAGTCGGTTGGCTTCGTCATGACGAAAAGTATCCCCGGAAAGGTGGACTGGTGTGGCGAGGATTGGACGTGCCTAGAGCTCGAAATACAAAACAGCCTAACATAGTCCATTGTTTTTGAATAGAAGATGCAGTATTCTATAGGTGTCGGCAAGAATGAGAGCTCTTGCGGGCACCTATCATTTTTTAGAAGATGGAGGAGTATGATTATGATGAATTCGGGAAAGCTGGCACACAGAAAGGCTGCATGCAGATTGCATGTTACGGACGGCGCGGGCAACGCGATTGCGAATCAGACACTGAAGCTGAAGCAGACGAACCATGAGTTTTTGTTCGGTTGCGGTGCATTTGATACGTTGCCGTATACGAATATGCCGGAGGGTGAGAAGAAAGAGTTCTTCAAGCAGCGTGTTGAGAAGTGGCTTGAGGTGTACAACTACGGTACGATTCCGTTCTACCTCGGTGGCTATGAGCCGGTAGAGGGCGAGCCGCAGGAGGCAAGCAGAAGAAATGCCGCAGAGTTTTTGAAGAGTCACGGAGTTAAGGTAAAGGGTCATCCTCTTTGCTGGCATACGGCTTGTGCAGATTGGCTTATGCAGTATGACAACGAGACGATTTTGAAGAAGCAGCTTGCTCGTATCGACCGTGATGTTAAGGCGTTTGCCGGAACGGTGGATATGTGGGATGTTATCAACGAAGTGGTGATTATGCCGATCTTCGATAAGTATGACAATGCCATTACGCGTATTAGCAAGGACCTCGGCAGAGTCGGAATCATCAAGGAGATGTTCGCGGCAGCGAAGGCAGCAAATCCGGACGGCGTATTCCTTTTGAACGATTTTAATACTTCGATTGCATACGAAATTTTGATTGACGGATGTCTTAATGCGGGCGTAGATATCTCCGCCATCGGTATTCAGTCGCATCAGCACCAGGGCTACTGGGGCGCAGAGAAGGTACATCAGGTGCTTGAGAGATTTGAGCATTTCGGCCTTCCGATTCACTTTACGGAGAACACACTCATTTCGGGTGATTTGATGCCTCCGGAAATCGTAGACTTGAATGACTTCCAGGTGAAGGAGTGGGCTTCCACACCGGAAGGTGAGCAGCGTCAGATGGAGCAGACGGAGGAAATGTACCGCATTCTGTTCGAGCACCCGCTTGTAGAGGCAATTACGGGCTGGGACTTCGCTGACGGCGCATGGCTCGGAGCACCGAGTGGTGTCATTCACAGAGACAATACCGTGAAGCCGGTTTACCGCAGATTGAAAGAGCTGATCAAGGGCGAGTGGTGGACCGAATGCGAGGTTCACACAGACGAGAACGGTTTCGTTGACGTAGAAGGCTTTAAGGGTGATTACGAGCTTGTATACGGCGACAAGGCCGGCAAGTTGAAGCTGACGAAGGGTGCTGCTGAAGCAGAGGTAGTAATCGGTTAATTATTGTGGCAGCAGCGGGCTTCCGTTGCTGCCCTTTTTTCGTGCGGATGCGGCCAAATGCATTGTGTGGCACGGTGAGTCGCTAGGCATACAGAATCGGGGAAGACATGAATCCATATACACAAAATCTAAATCGCTTGGAGTTCGTTATCACATACGCATGCACGGGACGCTGCAAGCATTGCTCCGAGGGTGAGCATTTGACGAGCGGAGAGCACATCGACGCCGAAGTGGCCGTGCAGGCGATTCGTAGCTTGACATCGGCGTATTCGCTGAAATCGCTTATGACCTTCGGAGGCGAACCGCTGTTGCATCCGGAGGTGGTGTGCGAGATTCACCGCGTAGCCACAGAAGTCGGTATTCCAAAAAGACAGTTGATTACCAACGGTTATTTCAGCAAGAATCCGGACAGAATCCGCGAGGTGGCAAAGGCGTTGTCGGAGTGCGGGGTCAACGATGTGCTGCTTTCCGTCGATGCATTTCACCAAGAGACGATTCCGCTAGAGCCGGTCAAGGCATTTGCACAGGCCCTTTTGGATCAAAATGTTCCGCTTCGCATGCAGCCGGCTTGGCTTGTATCCGAGACGGCCGACAACCCGTATAATCGAAGAACAAAAGAGCTGCTTTCGGAGTTTGCGGCAATGGGTATTCGCATTCACGAGGGAAATGTGATATTCGCAAGTGGCAATGCGCTAAAATATCTCGCTGAGTATTTTGATGCAGATACGAAGTCAGAGAGCCCGTATGAGGAGGATCCGAGAGACGTTCGCGCAATCGGTATCGACCCGGACGGAACGGTGCTCGGCGGAAATGTATACAGGCAGGATATTCTTGAGATTGTAGAGGGCTATGCACCGGTCGATTAGGGGTGCGTGACGGTAGTTATTTGTTGAAAGTGCCGACCGGGCTTGGTATAATAAATATGCCTAGGACTTCGCATGATGACAAGTTACATAGGGGTGCTTTGCGGAGAACTCGGCGTAGGTATTATAGATAGTACTTGTAGTGAATATGAATTGAAACTATGTTAGGAGGTTTAGTATGTTACGTTTGGTAAAGACGGAGAATGGCTGGGTAAGAGGTATTGAAGCGGCAGACCCGCGTATTACTGCATTTAAGGGTATTCCCTTTGCAGCACCGCCGGTAGGCGAGAATCGCTGGAGAGCACCTCAGCCGTGTGAGGATTGGGAAGGCGTGAAGGAAGCGTATCGTTTCGCACCGATTTCGGTACAGGATACG
>JAZRJF010000009.1:0-6997 GCA_045645665.1 Lachnospiraceae bacterium
TCGTGTGAGCCGCTTTGCGTGTGCCGCGTTTGCGACAGCTTCGCTAGTTTACTACACTCCGGACTATTTGTCAACACCTTTTTTTGATTTTTTTCACGAGAATTTCTTCCCACGAAAATGCTCTTCAGAACGGACGGAGAAGGAGGGATTTGAACCCTCGCGCCGCTATTAACGACCTGCACCCTTTCCAGGGGTGTCCCTTCAGCCTCTTGGGTACTTCTCCATACTAAATCTACATAACGGCTTTCACCGATGATGTTTCTTGATGCATGGTATCGATTGTCGCCTGATGAACAATCAATCCCGTTCCATTATGAAATTATCAGTTCAATATACGGCAAAACCGAAACGGAGAATGTGGGATTCGAACCCACGGTCCCTTTCGGAATCACCGGTTTTCAAGACCGGCCCCTTAAACCACTCGGGCAACTCTCCAAAAGAACGCTTGCCTATCTTATCACACAAGCAATTGCGTGTCAAGGCATTTTTTAATATTTCGAAAAAAAATCGTATCGAGCGTACGTATTACGATTTCGTGACACGAAATATGACGTCTCTACCTCTCACCCAATTTCAAATTCGGCACTGCATTTAGCGTCCAATCGTGGCTAACGCCCTTTCGGTATTCATAATATGCTGCCGCTCCGATCATCGCAGCATTGTCCGTACAATAAATCGGTTCGGGATAAAATATCTTCTTTCCGTGCGCCTCGCCCACCGTCTGCATCCTCGCACGCAACGCGCTGTTGGACGCCACTCCGCCTGCGATCGCAACCTTATCGATGCCAAATGCCTGCGCCGCCGCCAAGGTTCTCGTTACCAAGACATCCACCACAGCTTCCTGGAACGATGCTGCCAAATCGGCACGAGTAATACCATCCGCAAACACCTCGGGACAAGCAAGCGTGCCTCCGGCCGCGGGTACATTTTCCTCGTTCGTACGACCACCTGCAAAATCCGATTTCATCTTAGCAATATTCAAGTAATTCAGAACCGCTGATTTCAATCCGCTAAAACTAAAATCATACGGGCAACCCTCGATGTGTGCGCGTGGAAATGCCAAGGCGTCCGGATTTCCCTCTCTCGAAAGCTTGTCAATCTTCGGACCACCGGGATAACCGAGTCCGATTGCTCTGGCAACCTTATCATAGGCCTCGCCCGCTGCGTCATCGTGCGTTCTGCCGATGATGCGATATTCACCGTAGTCCTCAACCAACACGATATGAGTATGTCCACCCGATACTACCAAACACAAAAACGGCGGCTCCAGTTCGGGATGCGAAATGTAATTCGCCGACACATGTCCTTCAATATGATGCACACCGATCAACGGTTTGCCTGCAGCATACGCAATCGCCTTCGCCTCAGCTACGCCGACCAATAGGCAACCAACCAATCCGGGACCATACGTTACAGCGATAGCATCTATCTCATCCAGCGTCATATTTGCCTTCTGAAGCGCCTCTGTAATTACCGGGTTAATCTTCTCGATATGCTTTCGCGAAGCAATCTCAGGAACCACGCCACCATAAAGCGTATGCAGATCAATCTGCGAAGATATCACATTAGAAAGCACCGTTCTTCCGTCTTTTACGACTGCCGCTGCCGTCTCATCACACGATGTCTCAATTGCCAAAATGTACGTACTCTTCATCCTCGTCATCCCTTCGACCACTTATCAAAATGCTCTACTCTTCCTCTTCAGGAAATCTCAACAGCTTCGAATAACCGTCTTTACACGTTCTTACCGCAGGAAAGATGCCTCGTAGATTCTCCACGAAATCCTCCGGGTGTATCAGCGACGGACTGTAGTGAGTCAGCCACAGCTCGGCAGCGCCGGCCTGCTTCGCAAGCTTTGCCGCCTCGTAAAATGTCATATGGCGATGCTCCTTCGCCTTCTTCTCCATACCGGGCTCACCATACATGCCCTCACAGATAAACAAATCTGCCTCGGCCGCATGCTCCGCAATCGATGCAATCGGTCGCGTATCTGTGCAGTAGGTCAGCTTAATGCCACGTCGTGACGGACCCAAAATCATATCCGGCGTATATACTTTTCCCTCGTATTCCACGGTCTCGCCTTTTTGAAGACGATTCCAACACCGCATCGGCACATCATTTTCCTTCGCCTTGTCCGGCTGAAAACGACCGGCGCGATCAATGCGCTGCGAGTAACCGTAGCACACTACGTTGTGGCTTACACGGAATGCATCAATCGTATAGCCATTTAGGCAAATGCTCTCCGAAGCCTCCGTAAGCTCATGAAACTCGAGAGGAAACGGCAGTTCCGGCGCAATAATGCGCAGCGCATCTACCACCTGCTCCAAGCCCTTCGGTCCGATGAGTGTCACCGGCTTCGTACGTTCCGAATTGCCCATGGACAACAACAGTCCCGGAAGTCCGCTAATATGGTCACCATGAAAATGCGTAAAGCAGATGACATCGATATCGTGACAGCTCCAGCCCTTCTTGCGAATCGCAACCTGCGTTCCTTCTCCGCAATCTATGAGCATGCTGCTGCCATTAAAGCGCGTCATACACGCAGTCAAGTGCCGATTCGGCAACGGCATCATTCCACCGGTGCCCAACAGACATACCTCGAGCATAGCACTCACCTTCCTTTCCGCAGACTACACTTCTGTCTGCTCCTCTATCATCACCGGAATCACGAATCCGGATATCATCCGATCATAGCACGCCTCGCAAAGAACAAAGCGATGGCGCTCCAAGTCCTTCTCGGAAAAATAACCCCACTCCTTTGTTACAGACAGTGCGTCCTCCTTTTGACTCTCTGCCAAGCTACGACCACAGCCATTGCAACAAACCTCATTCATCCTGTGTACCTCCCATTCGTTCATAATCCTTTTGCCTCCCTATTATAACGAAGATGAATACAGGATACCTAGTGGGAAATCAAGGGATGGTAGGATACCAATAAATCCGACCGTCCTCAGTCGGCTTGCGATAAAAATTCTTCCTTACGCCCGCAAGCTGAAAGCCCATTTGCTCATACAGCGTAATCGCCGGTACATTCGAATCACGTACCTCCAAGGAAAATGCTCCGGCTCCTCGCTGCTCACCTTCGTCAATCAGTCGCGCAAGCAACTCCTTGCCGATTCCGCGGCGCCTAGCTTCCTTAGCCGTTGCAATATTCGTAATCTGTCCTTCTTCTCCTACCACAAGCATCCCGGCATAACCAAGGACGAGGTCCCCCTCGACCGCCACCAAGTAGCAGTACTCCGGTCTTTCAAGAAGTTCATACAGCTGTGTCTCACTCCAAGGCTCCGAGAAATTCTCCAGCTCCAATTGCGCAACCCGAGGAACATCCTCTCCACGCATCAATCTATATTCCATGTCGCTCAGCTCTTTCCCTTTCCGCCTGCGATTGACGAAGGTACTCCGGAACAAATTCCACTGCACTTACCACCTGTCCATCCGCAAGATAGCGTCCTGCCAACCAGCCGAGCGAGCCCGCACGCTGCTTCGCCATGTGTGCCGGTGCAAAGCGATACGGTACCGTAATCATCTCTTCAATCAGTCTGCGATTCACCGAAACGCCGTCTCCGAGGAAGACAACCGGTCTTCCCATCGCATTTGCCTTTCGAAAGATCTCCTCGGCCATGATGCAGCACTGCGGTTCGAGCACACGAAGCTCATCTCCGACAAACTCAAACAGGCCGGTATACACCTGCCCGCGTCTTGCATCCATCAACGGGCAAATCACACTTTCCGTACCATGATAATTGCATGCCAACGCATTCACCGTCTCAACCGGAATGATCGGCTTATTCCACACCATTCCGAGCCCCTTCACGGTCGATGCTCCGATGCGAAGTCCGGTAAATGAGCCCGGTCCTGCCGCAATCGCAATTCCGTCAATCGTATTCGGATCGGTCTCCGTCATACGCATCAACTCATCGATCATCGGAAGCAGCGTCTGAGAGTGCGTCTTCTTATAATCCACCGAGTATTCCGCCACCAAAGCATCCTCTGTTACCAGTGCGATGGATGCCACTACTCCGGAACTGTCCACTGCAAGTATCTTCATAATCTCTACCTCGTCGATTGCCTGCCGGGCTCACGTCCCACACAGGTCCATCCTCTTATTCCTTTATCGAAATCCTGCGGTAGGACAAGCCCTTCGCCAGATCCTTTTCAATCGTCATCCAAAGCACATCCGCAGGCAACAACTCTTCTATCTGCGATGCCCACTCGATAATGCACACTCCGTCACCGAAAAGATACTCCTCAAACCCGAGCTCATACATCTCTTCCGGATCCTCGATACGATATGCATCAAAATGGTACAACGGGAGACGTCCCTCGCGGTATTCCTGCAATATCGTAAATGTCGGGCTGCTTACCGGCTCCGTAATTCCGATGCCCTTAGCAAGTCCTTTTACAAGCACCGTCTTGCCGACGCCCAAATCGCCTTCCAGGCAAATGATACTCCCGGGTGTCAGCTTACCGCCCATCAGCTCTCCGATGCGAAAGGTGTCCTCTACGCAAAAGCTCTCCAGTACCATGCTCATTCCTCCATCCATGTGCTTCCGTCTCTTACGAAGCCTCCATCCTACTGCAGCTTTTCCCGCAGCAGCTCTTCCAGTGCACCCGCATCTTCTCCGAGCAAATCCTTCGGAAAGATAAACGCACTGTTCTTCATTACATACGCGTAAATATAGTTTCTTGTAATCTTCAGCTTGCGAATTCGCTCATAAGGAATCTGTTCCTTCGCCTCACCCTGCATTACCGTAATGCCCTTCTCGCCTGCCGTATACGTCGTGTACAGCTTAGCCTCATCCAGCGCACGCGCCTGCTGCATTGCACGAAGAGTCGTCGTCCCGAGTGTCATCCAAGCCAAGAAAACCGCCACGATTACTAAGATGATCTTCACCTTCTGCGTATAATCTCCGAATATCAGGCTCCATATCACGAGTGCCAGCACAAACCAAAAGGTCACGCCGTTGATACCGGTAAGTGCATAACGCATCGAAAAGCTCCATATGTCTCGGAAACGCATAATGTACGTCAGCGAAACTCTACGTCCGCCTTCCGACTCCATGTCTTCCGGTTCCGTGCTTTCCAGTGTCATATCTTCCTGCAGCAACTCCGTCTGTTCCGAGAGTTCCTCCGACACCTCTGCCTCATTCTCGGCCAAAATATATTCCTTATTCTCTTCCATCTTCCCATCCTCACTGTATCGATTGTGCCAGCCCGGACCTCACACTCACATCCGAGTAATTTTTCCGAGGAATGAGCTTGCCCTTGAAATCAAAAATCAATCTGTCGCCACCTCGTAACACGCTCGTGTCCGCAAAGGGTGCAACAGATTGATTATAGCAGAAAAGCGACAGCTTCGCAAGTGGATTAGCGGCCGCCCATCTGCACCTACTTCTTGAGCAAAAAGCGAATCTTTTTATAAAGAAAGAAAGTAATCACCGCAACGAGGCCGTACTTCAACAGATTGAACGGTGCCACCGCGAACAATACAAATGTAAGCATGTTATGAATGCTTGCATTTTTATCGGCACCCGCACCGATGATCGCATTGATGTCCATGTGAAATGCTTCGGCGTAAGCCGGAAGTGTCAAGTACACATTCAAGAAGCAGCTGAGAAGCACTACACTCGCGGTTCCTACAACAAGACCAATCGCAGCCGCCTTTCTCTTCTTACATGCATAGTATATGATCGACGCCGGCACCACATAGCAGCAACCGGAACAAAAATTAGCGAATTCACCGACAAATGCCGTGTCCGTACCGTCAATGAACAGATTGACAAACACCTTTATGAACTCGATATAGACGCCGGCCACCGGTCCCATAGCAAAGCCACCGATCAGTGACGGCAGATTCGCAAAATCCAACTTATAAAATGCCGGGAAGATCGGCAACGGAAATCCGATTACCATCAGTACAACGCCGACTGCCGCCAGCATTGCAATTCTCGTCATACGGTACAGTCTTGCCGAGCTGCTCGCCTTTTCCTTAGTCTCCCCTTTTGCACGATCAATCGCCACCTCGGCAAGTCTGGAAATCACCACAATGGCAACTACCACTCCAACTGCCATCAACAGAAATCCAAGGTTGTCGCTCGCTTGGGCAAACAATTCCTTAATCTTATTCATGTGAACACACCTCTCATTTCCGTGCACGAATACCCCGCTATCAGGAGGACACAAAAAAGCCCCCGCAGCTACGGGGGCATAACAAATCAAAACATACGGCGACTGCTCACCACATGATTCATTCCATTCAGACTATACTGCCGGTCCCGGAATTACACCGGATCAACGCCTATGCGCTCGCGGACTTTACCGCCGATCGGGAATTGCACCCTGCCCCTGAAACATGCACATTTCATTATTCTTCCGCATCTTAACCTATTGCAATGCATTTGTCAATAGTAAAATGCCTTTCATCGCTCGGTCGTGATGGTATAGCCGCCACCGTGCATCGTCATCACAATGGCGCCTTGCTCATCCGTTCGGTATATCGTTGCCCCGACATCCCCAAGTCGCCCGATGCAAGCCGGATGTGGATGTCCGTATCCATTCTCTCCGACACTCACTACCGCTATGTCCGGAGACATCGCCTGCAGGAATTGCTTGCCCGAGGAAGAATTGCTGCCGTGGTGGCTGACATAGTAAATGTCGCAGTCAACGGATTGTCCGCTTTCTAACAGCTGCTCTTCTCTTTGCAATGTCGCATCGCCGCCTACCAGCATCCGCACGCCGCCGTACTCAATCATGAGTATAAGCGACTGGTCGTTGTCGTCGTAGCTCGGTTTGCCGATGGAAAGCACGCGAATATGTAGATTGCCGAAGCTTTTCTCCCAGCCCGCCTCGGGATGTGTCCACAGCGCTCCGGTATCCTTAACAGCCGTCGCGAAGGAATTGTACGTCTTCGTCTCCTCCTCGTAGTTCGGGCCCAGCACCTCAGCCGCACCATATACTCTAAGGGCACCGATAAGGCCGTTGATATGATCGCTGTCAT
>JAZRJF010000010.1:0-2302 GCA_045645665.1 Lachnospiraceae bacterium
CGCTGTAGAAAATGCGGAGAGAAGATCTCGCCGCAATATCCGTTGGTCGAAGCAGCCAACGGCTTGTTGTATGTATTGATATTTGTGATGTGTGGAATCGGCGTGGAGAGTGTATTGTATTGTCTTATGACCTCGGCGCTACTCGCCTTGAGCGTAATCGACTTTCGAACCTTTTATATCCCGGTCGGTTTCAACATCTTTATTTTATGTCTGGGCATCTTGAATCTGGTGTACCGGATTGTATTTGTGGATGAGCCGGACATCTGGCTCTACATTATCGGAATGTGTGTGGTGAGCGGCCTTTTGGGGCTTTTGTATCTCGTATCCGGCGGAAGAGCCATCGGAGGAGGAGATGTGAAGCTCATGGGAGCAGCGGGCTTGCTGCTCGGATGGAAGCTTATCGTTGTTGCATTCGTCTTCGGATGCATCATCGGCTCGGTGTGCCACGTGCTTCGCATGAAGCTTAGCGGCGCAGAGCGAATGCTTGCGATGGGACCGTATCTTTCGGTCGGAATCGTAATCGCGGTATTGGTCGGAGAGAAATTCCTGAACTGGTACCTGCCGTTTGTCGGCTTATAACATAGCATATAGCGGGACAAGGTTCCCGAGTAGATAGAACAGATATACGGGCCACCAAGGTGGGACCGGAAGGAGGAAACAATGGGAAAAGTGTTATCCATGGAAATCGGCCAGGCCGTGACAAGAGTCATCGAGATTGACTATCAGGCAAAGTCGCCGAAGATCTACAACACCTTTAAGATGCCTACCCCTGCGGATATGGTACAGGACGGTGTTATCAGTCGTAACGAGGACTTCATCATCAATATGAAGACAGAGTTGCGTAGAAGGGATATTAAGACGGATTCGGTTGTGTTCACTGTAAGCTCCAGCCGTATTGCGAATCGTGAGGCAAGAATTCCGCTTTGTAAGCCCAACAAGATTCTTCCGTTGATTACGGCAAATGCGGCAGAGTATTTCCCTGTCGACATGAACCAGTACCACCTTGTGTACAACATCCTCGGCAAGATTGAGACGAAGGAGGAGAAGCAGTACCGTCTGTCGTTGCTCGCTGTACCGAACGATGTGACGACGTCGTACCTTGATCTCGCACATTCCCTCGGTCTTCACATCAAGGCGCTTGACTACGTTGGCAACAGTATCTATCAGGCGGTACGTGAGTCGTATCAGACCGGTACGAATGCCGTCATCAAGATTGACGAGCACAGCTCTGTTGTTACGATTGTAAAGGCAGGAGAGATTGTACTTCAGCGTTCGGTAGCACATGGTGTACATGGCGCCATCGAAAGCATGATGGAGCTCGACCTGTTCGGCGAGAATCTCGACTATGAAGCAGCAACGAGAGCATTTTGTGAGAATCATTGCTTGCGCCGCTATCTCAACGTAGACGTGGATTATCAGGAGGAAGAGGATACGTCAGACGAGATGATGATGTCTCGTATCATGCTGACGGAGAACTTGAGATACTTGATCGGCAACATCGGCCGTATTATTGAGTACTATGTATCCCGTAACGACAACGAAGTAATCGAGAACGTATCTCTTGTAGGTGTCGGCGCTGACTTCCAGGGCATCGGAGAGCTTCTCTCCAACGAGCTTGGATATGACGTACGTCCTTATGAGGGATTGAACAATATCCGTGTCGTAGCGACCGGTTATGCACAGGACATTACGATGCGCACGATGGCAGCATGTATTGGAGCATCGATGAAGCCGTTGCAGCTGTTGTCCGCAGAGCTTCTTAGAAGCGAGCAGAAGACGTCGCTTGTCGTACCGTTCGCAGTTATGATCGCCGGCTTCTTGGTGGCAATCGCACTGTTCTCGGTAGCACAGATCATGTTGACAACGCAGCAGCAGCAGAAGGATAAGCTGAACGAGCGTATCGCAAGCGAGAGTTATCTGCAGAGAGTACAGATTACCTATCAGCAGACGCAGGATGCGTATAACAGAGTAAATGCATTAAAGGACATTCCGGTTAACAACAACCAGCAGCTCATAGAGTTCATCGAGGAGCTCGAGAGAAAGATGCCGAAGAATTTCAAGGCGCTTTCGATTGCAGCAACGAATGATACGCTTCAGCTTGCTATCAATTGCACCACGAAGGAAGAGGCTGCAACGATTACGCAGAACCTTCGTACGTTTGATACGATTACCGTCATTGCGATGAGTGGTATCGTAGAGACACACGAAGATTTAAACCTCAAGCTTGAGCCGGGAGACGAAGGTTATATGACACCTGCTGAGCGCGAGGAGGCTGTTGCAAACGGAACGTACGTGCCGAACA
>JAZRJF010000011.1:0-4764 GCA_045645665.1 Lachnospiraceae bacterium
TTGCCGTAATAGTTCGGATAGATATAGTTCGCCATGGACTGCATGGTAAGCTGCGCAAGCAGCATGATAACCGAAGCCACGATAATCGAAATGAGTGCCTTGTTCTTCGCTGCATTTCTCAGCATATCGCCGATGCTGTTACGCGCTCTTTCATCGGCCGATGCCATGTCACGGATTCGTTCGGTCGTCATTCGGTAGCACACAATATAACAAAGAATCGCGAGCACGGAAAAGACGCCCGCTATTGCTGTAAATCGCGGTCCGTTCAGCACGGTATTGTCCCCCACCTTATCGTACGCTAGCAGCGGTACTCCGGCACCGACAATCAATCCTGCCAACGCGCTACCCATGCTTCGAAACGTAGAAAGCGACTGCCGGTCTCCCGGCTCGGCAGAGATGGCCGAAGCCATTGAGCCATACGGAATATTCACCGCAGTATAAAAGACCGAGCCCCACAGGATATATGTCACAGCAAGCCAAAAGATTTTAAAGCCCATCGAGCGGTCCGCAAACCCACTTTGATAGATCAAGAAGGACGCAACGGCAACCGGACCGCTCATCCGGATAATCCACGGCTTAAACTTTCCGTTCGCCGTCATACGGCTGCGATCACAGATGCGTCCCATCGCGACATCCGTAAAGCCGTCCACAAATCGCGCCAGCATCATGACCGTACCGACTACTGCGGCGCTGACGCCCATTACGTCCGTATAAAATTTGAGCAAAAAGCTGGACGACAATATGAACGTGAAGTCATTTCCGAAATCACCGAACAGATATCCCACTTTATCACGAGTTCCAAACGGACGTACGTCCGCTCTTTTCATTGCTTCTCTTTGCATCCTTCTCCTCCCGATACCAAAAGCCTATATTGCAATAACGCATTTTGCTAGTATTGTGAACGAAAATGCGGCATTTATTCACGACCAACGCATTTGAACTACAAACGAAAAAGGGAACAAACCGAATAGGCCTGTTCCCTTTAAATTTATTGCAATGCAGTGGCACGCAAGCTCTCCACGTCCTCTTCCGTCCACTGCTTTGCCTGCAGTATTACGGCCTTGTCCCCGAGAACCTCACGTACAATCCGCAGCTCCACATTTCGCCGATGTCTCATATGCGTACACAGATGCTCCCCGTTTTCGTAGCCATGCGTTTTTCCGTATGGCGACTCCTTCAAGTACGCGAGCATCAATTCGAACCAAATGGGCCTACCGTGCTCGTCACAGCGTTCTCCCTTAATCTTCTCCACATTTGCCTCAATATCCTCTGAATCCAGATACACAAGGAGAAAATGCTCCTTCGCCACCACGTCGAACAGCTCTCGATAGAATTGTACGATTTCGTCGTCCGACCACTGTGCGAACAGAATCAGCTCCTCCACGATATTCTGCAAAAATGCGCACTCCGATAGAGTTCCGGTTCCACCATAGCGTGCCATCCGCCCGCGCACAATCTTGCAGAACTCCGCGAGTTCTCGGCGTCCGTTGTAGATTTCATAGTTCTCCATGTGACGATGAAAGCCTTCGTACTCCGTAAGTATCCGAGTGTACGCCACAACCTTTCGTCCATCCTCATCCACCGTCCATCGGCGAATCTCCTCAGCGAGATCCGGATATCTGTCCAGTGCCGCATCGTATTCCTCGGGCGTCATATAACTGCACCACGCCAGCTCAAGCGGCGACAAATCACCCTCGTAATAGACCGTGTACTCCGGCAGCTCCTTCGCCATACGACGAAGAAACGTACTCTTGCCGGTACCCTGCAGTCCTTCGATAAAAATGTTCTTCATGTACAGCATTCCTCCCCTCTTCGGCGGGCGCATATCGTTGTGCAACTTTCGCACTATTCCTTGTTTCGATTGCGCAACGCCTGATTCATCTCGTCTGCTTCCTTCTTGCTCAACACAAAAGAAAACAGCAGTACGATGGCATATACAACGGCCACATCGATCGACATCATCACAATGCCATCAAGGTCCGCCTGCATCCATCCGAACTGAATCCCGAGAAATACCATAATCGCACATAACAGAACATAATGAATCAGCGATGCCACCAAAAAAGTATTCCACGCCTTATAATCATGCAAATAGATAACCGTTGTCACCAACGAAGTAAACGCACCTGCAATTATGATATCACGCAAAAAGGTCGAAGGAACTTCCGAGCCGTCCAATGCAGTGGTCAATGCACTTACGATAAGTATTGCTGTCGTAATCGTTGTAAACCATTCAAAAAAACTCTTAACAAATCGCATCCTTCGCACCTCCTTACACGCCCAACTTCTTCTTCAAATCCGGCACATACTGCCTAGAGATCACCACGCGCTCGCCGTTGGTAAGCTGTGCCTCCAACCGGCCGTTGAACATCGGTATCATCTTAGAAATCTTAGATACATTTACAATCATAGCTTTGGAAATCCGCAAAAAGTCCGTATGCGCATAAATCTGCTCCAGCTCGTAGAGCTTCTGCTTCACCTCATACACCTGCTTCTCGCAGCAAGCACAAACCCGATTGTCCACCGATTCAAAATAATAGATTTCCCCCGGCGCAAGCTTTAGAATCTCACCGCCGTGAAATGCGGTGAGCCGACTCCGCCCCGCCTTCAACGAATAGATCAGCTCCATCAACTCGCTGTCCAAGCTATTACTTCGAATAATGATTTCTTCCTCTGCTCCATCCGGCAGTGACTCTATCGTTATCTTCATCGTTCCACTCCGATTACTTGTTATTGTTCTTGACCTTTCCCGTCATCAGTGCCCCTGCTGCCAGGAAAATGACACCGCACACCAGCAAAATCACCACGCAAGCACCATCACTTACCTGAACACCGAAGGCCTCCATCTCTACGCCCATAACCTCGTTCCACTTCGAGCGCAAAGCATCCGGTGCTCCTGTGAAGATGGTCTCCTCAATGGCCTCGGTCATAACTCCTCGAAACATCTTAGAACCGTAGATGACCGGCGTACACTTCATGGCATTTGCTATTCCTTCGCTAATACCTCCGATCGGCAGATAAATTCCTCCGAGGAAGCCTACCAAAGTACCGATCACCGTTCCCAAACCGCTCCATGCACCCTCTGTCTTCACAAATACCGCCACAAGGTACATCAGTGCCGCATATGTAAAGGAATTGGCCAGAATCATGCCCACCAACTTAGCGTGCGCCATCAAGGAAAATGCCTCGCCACCTTGCATAAGATAATAAACCTCCGCAAGGCCCAACGTCAAGAGACAAATGATTACCGAGCACACCCACGCTGCTGCCACATACGACGCCGAAATTACACCGCGACTCAACGGTGCGGTATAGATTGCCGCCAATCTTCCTTCCGCGCGGTCCTTAATCATGGTAGTGTAAACCGTCATCGTCACCATAACCGCATTGATACACACAATACCGGCACAAGTCCATACAAGCACATACAGCGTCGCATTTTCCTTGTCTGCCACCGCATCTCTGCCCGGCAATTCCGACAGTGCGGAAGCCAAGCTGTTGGCACTGGAATCTCCGAGAAACAGTAGCATAAGTCCCAGCACAATCAGCATAGACAACAGAGAAAAGAATACCGCTCCTTTATCTCTTAAATACAATCGCATATTTCTCTTTACTAATTCAACAAACTGTGCCATCTCTTACTCCTCCTCATGTAACGCCTTGCCGCAGGCATTCAAGAACACATCGTCCATACTACCCTGAATGACTTCAAAGCCACTAACCAAATCTCTCACGGAATACAGCGGTTCTATAGACTCCGTTGTATTCTTCACCGAAAAGCGAAGGCCGTACTCCTCCGATTGTGTAGCAATTCCCCGTACTGCCAGCATTGCTTCTGCCTCCGTGCATTTGTCCCCTTCTACGTAGAGACGTACCGTATCGGTTGCATATCGTTCCTTCAATTCGAACGGTGTGCCCTCCGCACGAATCTGCCCCTTATCCAAAATGATGATTCGGTTGGCAGTGGCCGCCTCTTCCATGTAGTGCGTGGTCAGAAACACGCTCATGCCGGACTCACGACGCAGACTCTCCACCGCACTCCAAACATCTTTGCGTGTGGCAGGATCGAGGCCTGTGGTGGGCTCGTCCAAAAACAAAAGCTCCGGCGTATGCATCAGTGCCGCCGCAATCTCGCAACGGCGCTTCTGTCCTCCCGACAAGGTAGCATACTGTTTCTTAAGAATATCGCCGAGCGACAGCATTTCACCCAATTCCTCAAGGCGGGTCACAGCTTGCTTCTTGGTTGCCCCATGAAGGATTCCTCTACACATCAAGTTCTCCCGAACCGTCAGAATATTGTCGAGGCAATTCTGCTGATATACAATACCGATGCTTCTGCGAATAGCGTCATCGTCCTTACCAAGCACATGTCCGCACACCTCTGCACTTCCCCCATCCGGCGTCAGGAGCGTGGATAGCATGTTAATGGTGGTGGACTTTCCCGCACCATTTACACCTAGAAATCCAAGCAGTTCTCCCTTCTTTACTTCAAAACTGATGCTGTCCACCGCCGTGAAATCACCATAACGCTTCGTCAATTTGTCAGCCTTTATAATCGTCATAATTGCATCTCCTTTCGTTGATATCTGTACCATAACAAAAAAAAATCGAAGCACACAACACAAAATCGGTAACCTGCATTTTTTGAGGGGTAAGTTGCATTCATGTCCTTCCATGCAAAAAGGGAACAAACCGAATCGGCTTGTTCCCTATAGTCGTCTTTACATCTCAGCCTCGTCATGCAAATGCTCGAAAGCGAAATTA
>JAZRJF010000012.1:0-38836 GCA_045645665.1 Lachnospiraceae bacterium
GGTTGACCTCCTTAATCTTGTATCTTCTTGCGAACGCACGTCGTTCACAAGCACCTGTTGCATTATACATGGTCGCATGTAACGTGTCAACAGTACATTTTTATTTTTTCTCGCGTTAAAATACATTTCATCATTTGATTCATTGCGAATTGCACTCTATTTGAACATTTTCATCAATAACGAATATAACAAAGCGTCAAACCTCGTGCCGGTGCGGTCGGTCCTGCCTTTGTACGGTCCTTCTCCTCCAGAATACTCTTCACCTCTTCCGGGGCAAATGCTCCTTCTCCCACCTTCACTAACGTTCCCGCAATAATGCGCACCATGTTGTACAAAAAGCCGTCGCCCTCAACTCCGATGACAATCTCATCGCCTTCTCGGTACACCTCGCAGCGAGTGATTGTGCGCACCTTGGACTCCACCTGGGCTCCCGCTGCGCAGAAGCTGCTGAAATCGTGCGTTCCGACCAAATGCTCCGCCGCATTTGCCATTGCCTGCTCATTCAAATGGACGCGACTCGTGTGCGTGTAGCGACTTCTGAGCGGAGACGCAAAGCGCCCCTCGGCAATTCGATATTCATACCGCTTACTGTGGCAATCAAATCGCGGATGGTACTCCGGCGCCACCTCCTCGGACTCCATAACGCGAATGTCCTCAGGCAGATAGCTGTTGAGTGCGTAGCAGAATTTGTCCGCGGGTATTGTCGATTCGGTGTCAAATGCGGCAACATTTCCGAGCGCATGCACACCGGCATCGGTACGACTCGCTCCGATTGTCTCCACCGGCTCACCGAGCAGCTTTTCGAGGGCCGTTCGCAGCTCTCCTTCGACAGTCACTGCCTGCTGCTGCACCTGCCAGCCACAATACGCTGTGCCGTCATATGCAATTGTCAATTTGATTCGTCTTGTCATCTTCCTTCTCTACCCCGTATTACATCCATCTACGCAGGAAAAACAGCACTACGAGATAGACAATCATCACTCCGTATGCAACGTAATCGCGAGTTCGGTATCGCAACGGCTTCATCTTCGTTCGTCCGTCACCGCCACGGTAGCATCTTGCCTCCATAGCCAGCGCTAAGTCAAATGCTCTTCGAAACGCCGACACAATGAGCGGAATGAAGATCGGAAGCATTGCCTTTGCACGGCGAAACAGATTGCCGCTTTCAAAATCAGCTCCTCTCGCCTGCTGTGCCTTCATAATCTTGTCCGTCTCCTCCAAAAGAATCGGAATGAAGCGGAGCGCAATCGACATCATCATCGCCACATCGTGCACCGGAACGCGAAATACCTTGAGCGGAGACAGCAGGCGTTCCAATCCGTCGGTCAGCTGATTCGGGGTCGTCGTAAAGGTCATCAGCGACGAACCGAGAATCAAAAGAATCAGACGAATTCCCATAAATGCTCCGCGGTACAGACCTTCCTTCGTAATCTTGAAGATCCACCACTGTACCAGCAGCTCACCCTTCGTCAAGAAGATGTTAAACGCAACCGTGAAAAGCAAAAGAAACAGAATGGGCTTTAATCCTCGCAAAATGTACCGAATCGGCACCTTCGACAGAATCACCACTCCGGCAAAGAAGGTTATCGCAGCCACAAAGCCCAAAAAGGATTGGAACAAAAACAGGCTTACGATATACATCAACGTGCCGACCAGCTTTGTTCGCGGGTCTAGACGGTGTATCGCCGAATCGACCGGATAGTATTGTCCGATAGTAATCTCACGTAACATGTCCTTGCTCCTTTCTCAAGTATTCGTTGCTATTGATAGCGTTGCCGGGCTCACAGCATTTTGCCGGCCACCGGCGCCTCTCCGCCTACTCGCCGCAAAGCACCTCGTAGGCTTCCTCTACCGTCATAGCACTACAATCCACCGCAACTTCGGCTTCCTGCAAAGCGTGCATCAAATATGTTATCTGCGGAGCCGCCAGTCCCATCGACTCAAGCTCCTTGTAATGACGAAATACTTCTCTGGGCACATCGTTGTATTCCAAACGTCCCTTGTTCATAACAAGCAGTCGGTCCGCATAACGCGCCACATCCTCCATACTATGCGACACGAGAACAACCGTCATTCCGGTTTCCTCGTGAATTCTGTGTATCTCGTCGAGAATTTCCTCACGACCACCGGGATCGAGTCCCGCAGTCGGCTCATCCAAAATCAATACCTCCGGCTTCATCGCCAGCACGCCCGCAAGAGCTACGCGACGCTTCTGACCACCGGACAACTCAAGCGGCGAGTCCTTCCATATGGATTCGTCCGCATGCACAAGCCGCAAAGCCTCCTTCGCACGCTCAAGTGCCTCTTCCTCGGACAGACCTTGGTTTTTCGGTCCGAAGCACACATCCTCCAAGACAGTGCTTTCGAACAGCTGGTGGTCGGGATACTGAAACACAAGCCCGACCCTGCTACGCAGCTCCTTTCGTGAAAAGCCTTCCCCGAAAATATCCTCACCGTGAAACAGCACGCGTCCGCTCGTCGGCTTCTCCAAAGCATTCATCAACTGTATCAGCGTCGACTTACCGGAGCCGGTATGTCCAATCAATCCGATAAATTCCCCCTCGTATAGCTTTAGGGAAATGCTCTCCAACGCCGTACGCTCATATGCCGTTCCCGGATTATACACGTAGCCGGCCTCACAAAGCTCCAAAATCGGCTCATAATCGCATTTTTCGTCCGCAGTGCTACATTCTAGTGTGCGAGGCACAAAACTGCCTTCCTGCGCCTTGTAGGCGTCCACAAATGCCGGTATTGTTAGGATTCCCGCATCCAATGCACGTCCGGACTGTCTCAACCGGTATGCCAGCTCCGTCACCTGCGGTACATCGAGGTGAAGGCTCATCAGCTTCTCCACCTGAGAGAATACCTGCTGTGGAGTTCCTTCAAGCGCAACGCTGCCATGATCCATCACAAAGATGCGGTCCGCCTCGATGGCTTCGTTCATAAAATGCGTGATCAAAATGACCGTAATTCCTTCCTCACGGTTCAGCTGATGAAGCGTCTCCATGACTTCCTGACGTCCGCTCGGGTCAAGCATTGCCGTCGGCTCATCGAGAATGATGCAGGCCGGCTTCATTGCCAAGATGCCGGCAACCGCCACTCGTTGTTTCTGTCCGCCGGACAGCTTATTCGGAGACACCTTACGATATTCGTACATTCCGACAGCCTTCAAGCTTTTCTCTACACGCTCCCAAATCTCCTCTGTCGGAACCCCGAGATTCTCGGGTCCGAAGCCGACATCCTCTTCAACTACCGTCGCGATGATCTGGTTGTCCGGATTCTGAAAGACCATTCCGGCATTTTTACGAATGTCCCACAAATGCTCCTCGCGTCTTGTGTCCATGCCGCACACAAGCACCGTTCCGTCCGAAGGATGCAGCAGCGCATTGATGTGCTTCGCAAGCGTAGACTTTCCCGAACCGTTATGTCCGAGTATGGCTATAAACTGTCCTCTTTCCACTTGAAGAGAAACATCGCTTACGGCACGCTTTACGCCGACGACGTCACCATTTTCATCTTGCTTTTCATATTCGTAGACCAAATGGTCCACCTCGACAATGTGCATAGCAATGCTCCTCTCGTAATTTTAAAAGGCAGCGCAGTTATTCACTACGCTGCCCAACTAACTCACCTAGATGAATTATACCAGTTCGATCAACACTTCCATAGCTGCATCGCCCTTACGCTGACCAATCTTAACGATTCTGGTGTAGCCGCCCTTGCGACCTGCGTACTTAGGTGCGATTTCATCGAACATCTTAGCAACAAGATCAACGTCCTTAACAGCCTTCTTGCCCTTAAGTTCCTTGTCAACCTTCTTTACAGGATAAAAATATGCCTGCATAAGTCTTCTTGCATGAAGTCTGGACGGGTTATCCTTCTTAATGGTCTTCTCAACTTCATCAAATACGGTAACCTTCTTGCCGTCAACAACTTCCTTTACTCTCTTGCCATCCTTGTCCTTACGAGCAACCTTCGTCTTAACGGTAATCGTCTCGTAATTATCCTTTTCCTTAATAGCAAGGGTAATCATCTTCTCTGCAATGCTGCGAACTTCTTTTGCCTTGGATTCCGTAGTAACCATCTTGCCGTTGAACAAAAGATTGGTTACCTGGTTTCTCAACAGAGCTTTTCTCTGGCTTGAAGTTCTTCCAAGTTTTCTATAGCCTGCCATATTAACCTCCACTCTGCCGCCTGGCAGCGGCTTCTAGTATAGTATCAGCGAATACTACGGGATTAGACCAATCCTTTACTCATCGCCTAAATTTAATGATAATCCAAGTTCATTCAGCTTGGAAAGGACTTCTTCAAGGGACTTCTTACCGAGGTTTCTCACCTTCATCATGTCCTCAGAAGTCTTATTCGTCAACTCTTCAACAGTGTTAATGCCGGCTCTCTTCAAGCAGTTGTAGGAACGTACGGAAAGCTCAAGCTCGTCGATGTTCATCTCCAAAACCTTTTCCTTCTCGTTGTTCACCGTCTCAACCATGACCTCAGCCTTCTTAGCACTCTCGGACAAGTCAATAAATGAATTCAAATGCTCACTCAGTACCTTTGCTGCAAGACTTACTGCCTCATCCGGAGCCAAAGTACCGTTCGTGAATACGTCCAAGGTCAACTTGTCGTAATCGGTAATCTGACCAACACGGGTGTTGTTTACAGTAAGGTTCACACGCTCTACCGGAGTGTAAATGGAATCAATCGAGATAACACCGATCGGGAGATCATCTCTCTTGTTCTTATCAGCGCTAATGTAACCACGGCCTCTGGTGATGGTAAGCTCCATGTAGAGCTTGCTGTCAGCGCCACCATTCAAGGTAGCAATCACCTGATCCGGATTGAGAATCTCAATATCGGGATCTACGTGAATATCTGCTGCAGTAATAACGCCTTCACCGCTAAACTCAATGTATGCCTTCTTGGCCTCATTAGTATCACTGGTGTTCTTAATTGCGAGGCTTTTGATATTCATAATAATCTCAGTAACGTCTTCCATAACTCCCGGAATGCTACTGAACTCATGAACAACACCATCAATCTTCACCTGACTGACAGCGGAACCCGGCAAGGAAGAAAGCATAATTCTTCTCAAAGAATTACCCAAAGTCGTACCGTAGCCTCTCTCAAGGGGCTCTACGACAAAACGTCCATATTTCTTATCCTCTGAAATCTCAGCAATCTCAATTCTAGGCTTTTCAAAATCAAACATGTGCGACCCTCCTTTTGGGTATAACCAATGTGCTCCTTATTACTTGGAGTACAACTCGACAATAAGCACCTCATTTACCGGAACATCGATCATATCTCTGCTAGGATACTCCTTAACAGTACCGGTCAAGTTCTCAGCGTCAGCTTCAAGCCAAGCGGGAACCATTCTTCCGTTCGTAACCTCGAGGATGTCCTTGAATCTCTGGCCGGCCTTATTCTTAGCCTTCTCACATACAGAGATTACATCACCGGGCTTTACAGTGTAAGACGGAATGTTTACGCGCTTACCATTTACAAGGATGTGCTTGTGGTCAACAATCTGTCTAGCCTCTACTCTCGTTCTTGCAAAACCAAGACGGAATACTACGTTGTCAAGTCTGGTCTCCAGAAGAACCATAAGATTCTCACCGGTAGTACCGAGCTTCATCTTCTTTGCACGCTCAAAGTTGTTGCGGAAAGGCTTCTCAAGTACACCATAGATGAACTTTGCCTTCTGCTTCTCTCTCAACTGCATACCATACTCGCTAACCTTCTTGCCGGCTCTAGCGAAGTTTCTGTTGGACTTCTTGTCAATGCCTAATACGGTAGGCTCAATACCCAGCGATCTGCATCTCTTTAAAACAGGACCCATTTCTCTAGCCATATTCTTATACCCTCCTTATTAGACTCTACGACGCTTAGGCGGTCTACAACCATTGTGCGGAACCGGTGTTACGTCGCGGATGCTTGTTACTTCAATGCCACATGCCTGAAGGGCACGAATAGCTGCTTCTCTTCCCGAGCCGGGTCCCTTAACCATAACGTCAACGGACTTCAAGCCGTGTACCAATGCAGCCTTTGCTGCAGTCTCAGCTGCCATCTGAGCAGCGTAGGGAGTGGACTTTCTGGAACCTCTGAAGCCCAAACCACCTGCACTTGCCCAAGAAAGTGCATTACCCTCTGCGTCTGTAAGGGTAACAATTGTATTGTTAAAGGAAGACTGAATGTGTGCCTGTCCACGGTCTACGTTCTTCTTGACACGCTTCTTAGCTCCCTTTTTAGATGCTACTAATTTCTTAGCCATCACGAAACCTCCTATAAGATTTACTTGTTAATAATGATTACTTCTTCTTGTTAGCAACAGTACGCTTCGGACCCTTGCGAGTTCTGGCATTGGTCTTCGTCTTCTGTCCGCGAACCGGAAGTCCCTTTCTGTGACGGATACCTCTGTAGCATCCAATCTCCTGAAGTCTCTTAATGTTGAGTGCGATTTCTCTTCTCAAATCACCCTCTACCATCATTGTTTCATCAATGACAGCTGCAATCTTCTTAACCTCATCGTCAGTCAAATCGCGAACGCGAGTGTTCGGATCCACTTCTGCCTGAGCAAGAATACGATTGGAACTTACTCTACCGATACCATAGATATAAGTGAGACCAATCTCGACACGCTTCTCTCTAGGTAAGTCAACACCACTGATACGAGCCATGTACTTTAACCTCCGTTAATTAAATATTCGTTCGGGCATCATTGCCCCGGGGCGTTTCCCCGCCGGTCATTGACCGGATCAGCCGCTTTAAATTGTGACGACCCGATTACTTCGGAATCGAAAGATAAGCAGATAATGACTACTTATCTAAAGCAGAGTCGCCTTTCCTTGCATGGCGCTCTCCGCCCACAATATCACAATGTTTTGTCACCGAAACTACGGCGACGATTGTAACACAAAAAGCAAGTGCTATTTCTATATGAGCATAATTACTCTATGGAAACAACAATGTTGCATTGCATTGTTGCAATTAGCCTTGTCTTTGTTTGTGTCTCGGGTTCTCACAGATTACCATGATGTTCCCTTTTCTCTTGATGATTTTGCACTTTTCGCAAATAGGCTTTACTGAAGATCTAACCTTCATGGTTTTATACTCTCCTTTCTTCGAAAAAAGTCCGCTTAACATTGTAGCACGTGTATTTTCAATTTGCAAGTACCTAAACTAAAAAAACAGCAAAAATATTGCCAATTTTTTTGCCGGCTTTTTGTTCACATTGGACAAATGCCCGTCAGCGGCACATTTTCCCGCAAAAACACGAGTTGCGCCCCGCCGAATAACCACACCGCCCGACTACACCACACGCCGCGAAACACCCCCGTATCCAAAAGAAAACCGGACGACACTTTCGCGCCATCCGGTTCGAATCACTTATCCATCATTGTTTTGCAGGAATTACTTGTCTCTCCAAATGATTCTGCCCTTAGTCAAATCGTAAGGAGAAAGCTCCAGAGTAACCTTATCGCCGGGAACAATCTTAATATAGTTCATGCGAAGCTTACCACTGATATGCGCCAATACCTTATGACCGTTCTCAAGCTCAACCTGGAACATGGCATTCGGCAACTTCTCAACTACGGTTCCTTCAATTTCTACAACGTCAGACTTAGACATGTATTACCTCCACTTATCTTCCAAAAATAAAACGTATCGACAGCCGCATGGCAACCGATCTTACAGGACTGATTGTGTAATCAAAATGCTCGGAAACGAAATTCCTTTCTTGACTACTGTAACAATGTGAGAATCTCCGGCTCGCCATCCGTTATGAGCACGGTATTCTCATAGTGTGCGGACAAAAGGCCATCGTCGGTAACAACCGTCCAATCGTCCTCGAGTACACACACGTCATAACGTCCCTCATTTACCATCGGCTCAATTGCCAACGTCATGCCGGACTTCAACAATACACCTCTTCTTCTTTGGCGAAAGTTCGGAATCTGAGGATCTTCATGCAGCTGCGTTCCGATTCCGTGTCCGACCAAATCGCGAACACAAGAATATCCGTGAGCAACAACATAATCCTCAATTGCAGCCGAAATGTCATACAAGTGGCAGCCTTCCTTCGCATATCGCATTCCTTCGAAAAAGCTCTGTCTCGTAACGTCAATCAAGCGCTGCGCTTCCGCGGATACCTTACCGACAGCGACAGTTCTTGCCGCATCCGAATGATACCCCTGATAAATCAGGCCGGCGTCAAGACTTACGATGTCGCCCTCCTGAAGAATCTCATGCTTGCTCGGAATGCCATGTACAACACGGTCATTCAGCGAAATGCAGATTGAGGCCGGAAAACCGTTATAGTTCAAAAAGGACGGAATGCAACCGAGGCTACGGATCTTATCCTCGCCGATCTTGTCCAACTCCTTTGTACTGATTCCCGGTCTTACGTGCTTTGCAAGCTCTTCGTGTACAAGTGCCAGCAGCCTTCCCGCTTCTCGCATCTTCTCAATCTCACTACGAGATTTGATTGTAATCGCCATATACGTTCCTCCGACTAAAGAGTTACTCTGCCACGGACAAAATCGCCTCGATGTCCTCGAACACCTTCTGCACATCCTGCGTTCCGTCCACCGTCTTCAGGATTCCCGCATTTGCATAATAATCAATGAGCGGCTGTGTCTGCTCATGATAAATCGTCAGACGCTTCTGAACCGTCTCCGGCATATCATCTGCACGTACCATAAGTTCTCCGCCACAAGCGTCGCAAATGCCCTCCTGCTTTGTCGGATTGTATACGAGATGATACGTTCCGCCACATGCTACACATGCACGTCTTCCGGACATTCTCGTTACGATATTCTCATCCGGTACAGCAACATCAATTGCGTAATCCAGCTTATCGCCCTTGTCCTCAAGACTCTTCGTAAGAGCCTCTGCCTGTGCGATAGTACGAGGGAAACCATCCAACACGTAACCACCGGCACAATCCGGCTCTGCGAAACGATCCATAATCATCTCAAGCGTCAACTCATCGGGAACCAACAAACCTTGGTCCATATACTGCTTTGCCTTAGCGCCAAGCTCCGTACCGTTCTTCATATTCGCACGGAAGATATCTCCGGTCGAAATATGCGGAATTGCGTACTTAGCGGCAATCATCTTTGCCTGTGTACCCTTGCCTGCGCCGGGTGCACCCAACATAACAATCTTCATAATCAAAATCCTTTCATATGTCACACTGTTTCCATCACACCGTAAAGTGCATAAAAGGGTGGAACATACCTGCTCCACCCTCCGAAATCATTCTCATACCGAATTAGTCATTCAAAAATCCCTTGTAATGACGAACCAGCAACTGAGATTCTATCTGCTTCATGGTCTCAAGAACAACACCTACAACGATGATGAGGGAAGTTCCACCAAAGGAAACAGCTGCGTTGAACGCTCCCGAAAAGAAAATCGGCAACAGAGCAATTACTGCAAGGAAGATTGCACCGATGAATACGATGTAATTCAAAACCTTGGTCAAATACTCGGTGGTAGGCTTACCCGGACGAATACCCGGAATAAATCCACCATTCTTCTTCATATTACCTGCCACTTCAATCGGGTTAAAGGTAACACTGGTATAAAAGTATGCAAAGAAAAAGATCATCAGTACATAGATTACAGCGCCAAGCGTGTACTTAAATGCACCGTTTCCAAAATTGAACCAGTTCTGCGTATTGCACATATACAGCACCTTACGCCAGAACGTCGTTCTGGAACCACTCACTCCGAAGAAGGAAGAGATGATTACCGGGAACTGAAAGATTGACATTGCAAAGATAACCGGAATAACGCCGGCCGTATTAACCTTCAAAGGAAGGAAGGATGCATTGCCGCCAACCATCTTTCTACCCTGCATCTTCTTGCTGTACTGAACAGCAATCTTTCTCTGAGCATCCTGCAGGAGAATGATCAGTACCAACATTACAAGAACAACTGCAACAATAACTACTGCTGCAATAATACCGTAAACAGGCTTCGCACCCTTAATAAAGGTTCTGTAAAGGTTTACAAAATCACGAGGCAAGCTTGCTACGATATTGATCAACAAAATGATCGAAATACCATTACCAACACCGCGCTGCGTAATGTTCTCACCAAGCCACATAAGGAACGCGGAACCTGCTGTAAAGGACAACATGATCAAGAAGATCGTAATAATACGACCATCGGTGAAGCCGGCCTTGTTGTGGAAACCAATAGCCATTGCACCGGACTCAATCAAAGCAAGTCCTACAGTGAGGTATCTGGAGTACTTAGCAATCTTCTTTCTACCACTCTCTCCATCCTTCTGAATCTCTGCCAAACGCGGAATTGCGATTGTCAAGAGCTGCATAATAATCGAGGATGTGATGTACGGAGAAATGCTCAAAGCAAAGATGGACATCTGGCTAAGAGAACCACCGGTAAGTGCTTCAAAAAAGCCCAAATCCAAACTGCCCATGTACTGAGAAATCAAAGCCTGGTTGATGCCCGGTGCCGGGATCTCAGATCCCAACCGGACTACCACCAAACAAATAAGCGTGAAAAACAGCTTCTTTCTAATATCCTTAACCTTAAATGCGTTGATGAACATGCTAAACATATTAGATCACCTCAGCACTTCCACCAAGAGCCTGAATCTTTTCAACTGCTGTTGCGCTAAAAGCATTTGCCTTAACGTTCAGTTTCTTAGTAAGTTCGCCATTACCGAGAATCTTTACGCCATCCTTCGGATTGCTGAAAAGACCCAACTCGATCATGGATTCGATGGTAACATCAGCACCATCTTCAAAACGATTCAGCATAGAAACATTAACGGAGATGATCTCCTTCGTGTTTCTGTTCTTGAAGCCTCTCTTAGGAAGACGACGGTACAAAGGCATCTGACCACCTTCGAAACCGATTCTGGGAGCTCCGGAACGAGCCTTCTGACCCTTATGTCCCTTGCCGGCAGTCTTGCCGTTGCCCGATCCATGTCCGCGGCCTCTTCTGAAATTTGCACTCTGCTTAGAACCGTCAGCCGGTCTTAACTCTGTCAAATTCATCGTGTGCACCTCCTATTCAACTTGTTAGATTTCTTCTACCTTAACTAAATGCTTAACCTGAGCAAGCATACCTCTGGTTGCCTGATTGTCCGGAAGAATGTTCGTTCTACCGAGCTTCTGCAAACCAAGTGCTTCCACGGTCTTTCTATGCTTCGGAATTGCACCGATTGTAGACTTTACCAAAGTAACTTTTAATTCTGCCATCTCGCCACCTCCTATAAGTCGCTTACGGAAATGCCACGAAGAGCAGCAACTTCCTCAGCAGTCTTAAGCTCGCTCAAGCCGGCAATTGTTGCAAGAACAACGTTCTGCTTGTTATTGGAGCCAAGGGACTTCGTACGGATGTTCTTGAAACCTGCAAGCTCAAGTACAACTCGTGCGGGACCACCGGCGATGATACCGGTACCTTCGGAAGACTTCTTAAGAAGTACAGAAGCACTACCAAACTTACCAACATAGTCATGAGGTACAGAACCCTGCTCATTGATCGGAAGGGAAATCAGCTTCTTGATAGCGTCTTCCTTACCCTTACGAATAGCTTCCGGAATCTCGGCAGCCTTACCAAGGCCGGCACCAACGTGTCCGTTCTTGTCACCAACAACAACCAAAGCGGTAAAGCGCATGTTACGTCCACCCTTTACTACCTTCGTTACACGCTTGATGGAAACTACCTTGTCTACTAATTCTAACTGACTTGCGTCAACGATTGTACGTTTCATATTCTACCTCCTTGACTAAAAGTCCAGACCAGCTTCACGAGCTGCATCTGCCAATGCCTGAATCTTACCTGCATATATGAAACCGCCTCTATCAAAGACAACAGTAGTAATACCCTTCTCTAATGCCTTCTTTGCAATTACAGTTCCCAAATGAGCTGCTGCTGCAACGTCATTCGTCTTGTCGAGCTCTGCCTTAACATCCTTGTCAAGCGTAGAAGCTGCAACCAAAGTATTACCTACCGTATCATCAATAATCTGTGCATACATGTGATTATTGCTACGAAAAACAGCAAGTCTAGGTCTTTCAGCAGTGCCGGAGAAACGATTACGGATTTTATTGTGCTTCTTAACACGGATCTCAGATCTACTTTCTTTACTAACCATGATTTATTCTCCTTTCTACTTCTTACCTGTCTTGCCGACCTTACGTCTGATGACCTCATCAGCATACTTGATACCCTTACCCTTGTAAGGCTCAGGTCTTCTCTTGTCTCTGATCTCAGCAGCGTACTGTCCAACTTTTTCTTTATCAATACCCTTAACGGTAATCTTGTTCTGACCCTCAAGCGTAGTCTCGATTCCTTCCGGATCGGTCATAACTACCGGATGAGAATAACCAAGAGTCAAGGTCAACTCCTTACCCTGCTTAGCAGCTCTGTAACCAACACCGTTGATTTCAAGAACCTTAGCATATCCATCGGTTACACCAACAACCATGTTGTTGATAAGAGTTCTGGTAAGACCGTGAAGAGACTTAATTCTCTTAAGATCATTCGGTCTGGTTACTACGATCTCTGCTCCCTCAACACTGATGGTAAGCTCAGGAGCCAAAACTCTCTCAAGGGTTCCCTTAGGACCCTTAACAGTCACTTTATTATTTTCTGCTACCTCTACAGTAACACCTGCAGGAATAGCGATTGGCATCTTTCCTATACGTGACATGCCCGTACCTCCTTATAAATGATTCTTACCAGATATAAGCAAGCACTTCGCCACCAACGTTCTGCTGTCTTGCTTCTTTATCTGTGATAACACCTTTGTTTGTAGAAATGATTGCAATACCTAATCCACCGAGTACGCGAGGAAGCTCTTCCTTGCTAGCGTATACACGAAGACCGGGCTTGCTGATTCTCTTAAGACCGGTAATAGCCTTAACGTTCTTGTCCTTGCCGTACTTCAAGGTGATGTGGATGCTCTGGAATCCACCTACTTCTTCCATCTCGTAGCCCTTGATATAACCTTCTTTAACAAGAATGTCTGCAATTGCTACCTTCATCTTAGAAGCAGGTACATCAACTGTATCATGCTTTGCAGTATTTGCGTTACGAATTCTTGTAAGCATATCTGCAATCGGATCGCTCATTGTCATTGAAATTTACCTCCTATAATCTCTGTTGTGCAATTAAGCACAGGCACTGCTTACCAGCTCGCCTTTCTTACTCCAGGGATCTGTCCCTTATATGCTAACTCACGGAAGCAAACTCTGCAAATTCCGTACTTTCTCAAGACAGCATGCGGACGACCACACAGTCTACAACGAGTGTATTCTCTGGTGGAAAACTTCTGCGGACGCTGCTGCTTAATCTTCATTGATGTCTTAGCCATGGATATTCCCTCCTTAATTACTTGCTGAATGGCATGCCAAACAGTCTCAACAACTCACGTGCTTCTTCGTCGGTCTTTGCAGTAGTAACAAAGATAACGTCCATACCACGAACCTTGTCAACCTTATCGTACTCAATCTCGGGGAAGATCAACTGCTCCTTAACACCAAGAGCGTAGTTACCTCTGCCGTCAAATGCGTTCGGGTTAACACCTCTAAAGTCACGTACACGAGGCAATGCGAGGTTAATCAAACGATCAGCGAACTCGTACATCTTGTCACCTCTCAGGGTTACCTTACAGCCGATTGACATACCTTCTCTGATCTTGAAGTTTGCAACAGACTTCTTAGCCTTAGTAATAACAGGCTTCTGGCCGGTGATGATCTCCATGTCCTTAAGAGCGGACTCAAGTGCCTTAGCATTTTCCTTCGCCTCGCCAACACCCATGTTAATTACGATTTTATCGAGCTTCGGGATTTCCATTACATTCTTGTAACCGAACTTCTTCTGCATTGCGCCCGAAATCTCGTTAATATAAGTTTCTTTTAATCTAGTCAACTTATTGGACCTCCTCTCTTAGAATTAGTCAATAACCTCACCGGTAGACTTAGCATAACGAACCTTTCTGGTTCCCTTCTTGTCCTCAATTGTCTTGAAGCCAACTCTTGTAGCCTGACCCTTGTGAACGAGCATTACGTTAGAAGCGTCAATCATAGCTTCCTGATGTGCAATACCACCGTTCGGGTTTGCCTGGGATGCCTTCTGGTGCTTCGTTACCATGTTGCAGCCCTGTACAAGAACCTTGCCGTCAGCAACCTTGAGAACCTTACCTTCGCTTCCCTTGTCTTTGCCGGAAATGATCTTAACGATATCATCCTTCTTAATCTTAGTAGTTGCCATGCTGACACCTCCTTATAATACTTCCGGTGCCAAAGAAACAATCTTCATGAACTTCTTGTCTCTCAACTCTCTTGCAACCGGTCCAAAGATACGAGTACCCTTGGGATTTAAGTCTTCTTTAATAATAACAGCAGCATTTTCATCAAATCTGATGTAAGAGCCGTCCTTACGACGTACGCTCTTCACGGTACGAACAACAACTGCCTTAACAACATCACCCTTCTTTACGATGCCACCCGGGGTTGCATCCTTAACAGAAGCGATAATGATATCACCAATACCGGCGTATCTTCTAACGGAACCGCCCATTACTCTGATACAAAGCAACTCTTTTGCACCGGTATTATCAGCAACCTTAAGTCTGGTTTCTGTCTGGATCATAGTGAATACTCCTTTCAGTCGTAATTCATATGAAGTACATAACTTCGAATATGATTATTTAGCCTTTTCTACGATTTCAACAAGTCTCCATCTCTTATCCTTAGAGAGAGGTCTTGTTTCCATAACTTTAACGCGATCACCGATCTTGCACTCGTTGTTCTCGTCATGAGCCTTAAGCTTGTAGGTTCTCTTAACGATCTTTCCGTAAAGAGGATGCTTTACGTTGTCAACTACTGCAACAACAATGGTCTTATCCATCTTATCACTTACGACCTTACCGGTACGCATTTTTCTTAGATTTCTTTCCACGAGAATTCTCCTTTCCAAGGGATAGATTAGTTAGCTGCAGTAGCCTTTTCGGACATAACCGTCTGGATTCTTGCAATATTCTTTCTAACTTCCTTAATTCTGCTCGTATTGTCCAACTGATTGGTTGCGTTCTGGAATCTCAAATTGAAAAGTTCCTTCTTGGCAGCGACCAATTCGTCATTCAACTCAGCTACAGACTTTGTCTTTAACTCATCAAGAAACTTCTTAGTTTTCACTGCCCGCACCTCCTTCTAAATCTGCACGAGAAACGATCTTGCACTTGCAAGGCAACTTATGGGTTGCAAGACGAAGAGCCTCTCTTGCTACTTCTTCAGCAACACCGGAAATCTCAAACATAACACGACCGGGCTTAACAACTGCTACCCAGTACTCAAGTGTTCCCTTACCGGAACCCATACGGGTTTCAGCAGGCTTAGATGTTACCGGCTTATCAGGGAAAATCTTAATCCATACCTTACCACCACGCTTAATGTGACGGGTCATAGCGATACGGGCTGCTTCGATCTGATTAGACTTAATCCAGCAAGGCTCCATAGCAACGATACCGAATTCACCATGGGAAATGGTGTTGCCTCTAAGTGCCTTACCTCTCATAGTTCCGCGAAACTGCTTACGGCGTTTCACTCTCTTAGGCATTAACATTATTTATCGCTCCCTTCCTTTTTGCTTCCCTTTGTCGGGAGAACTTCACCGTGGTAGATCCAAACCTTAACGCCAAGCTTGCCGTAAGTGGTGTCTGCCTCAGCAAAACCATAGTCAATGTCTGCACGAAGTGTCTGCAACGGGATAGTACCCTCGCTGTAGAACTCAGTACGAGCCATATCTGCACCGCCAAGACGTCCGGATACGCTAGTCTTAATACCCTTTGCACCACTCTTCATGGTTCTGGACATGGTAGACTTCATTGCTCTACGGAAAGAAACACGATTCTCAAGCTGCTGAGCAATATTCTCAGCTACGAGCTGAGCATTGTTGTCCGGTCTCTTGATTTCCTTAATCTCAAGGTTTAACTTCTTGCTCGTGAACTTCTGAACCTCTGCCTTAAGCTTCTCGATCTCTGCACCAGCCTTACCGATTACAACACCGGGCTTTGCAGTATGAACGATAACCTTAAGCTTGTCAGAAGCACGCTCAATCTCAATCTTGGAAACCGAAGCGCTGTACAACTTCTTCTTCAAAAACTCTCTGATCTTGTAATCCTCTACGAGGCAATCAGCGAAGTCTGCTTCAGCGTACCACTTCGAGTCCCAGTCATTAATAACGCCGACTCTTAATCCATGCGGATTTACTTTCTGTCCCATGCTCTACCTCCTATCTTTCATCCAGCACAACCGTGATGTGACTAGTTCTCTTCAAGATTCTATATGCTCTACCCTGAGCTCTGGGCTGTACTCTCTTCATCGTAGGAGCAGCGCCAGCATAGCACTCAGCAATGTAAAGCTTGTTCACGTCCATGCCGTTGTTGTTCTCAGCGTTAGCAATCGCTGATTTCAATAGTTTCTCAATAATGGTGGAAGCATATCTAGGGTTATATGCCAAAATACCAAGTGCTGTCTGTACATCCTTGCCTCTGATTGCATCGAGAACGAAGCATGCCTTCTGAACAGAAACTCTTGCGTAAGACAACTTAGCAGAGGGTCTGGTGTCCTTATTGGCATTTCTCTCTCTCTTAATCTGGGATCTATGTCCTTTTGCCATGGATGTTACCTCCTTTCAAGATTAACGGTTCTCCGTTATTGTTCTTCCTGCGCTGAAAATGCGCAACTCATTGTTATATTGATTCGACGGGTGATTAGCGTCTGCCCTTCTTCTCGTCCTTACCATGTCCACGATAGGTTCTGGTAGCAACGAACTCACCCAACTTGTGGCCAACCATATCTTCTGTTACGTATACCGGTACGTGCTTTCTGCCATCGTACACAGCAATCGTGTGGCCTACAAACGTAGGGAAAATCGTAGAACGACGAGACCAAGTCTTGAGAACGCTCTTATCGCCCTGCTGATTCATCTCCTCGACCTTCTTGAGCAAATAAGCATCAGCAAAAGGTCCCTTCTTTAATGAACGTGCCATAATGGTTTAACCTCCTATTTGTTGTTAAGCGCCTTGCCATCTCTTCTTCTGATGATGAGCTTATTGGACTGCTTGTTCTTCTTGCGGGTCTTAAGACCAAGTGCGGGCTTGCCCCAAGGAGTGCTAGGTCCCGGACGACCGATACCACACTTACCTTCACCACCACCATGAGGATGGTCATTCGGGTTCATTACGGAACCGCGAACGGTAGGACGGATACCCATGTGACGCTTACGACCTGCCTTACCAACCTTGATAAGCTCGTGATCGGCATTACCAACCTGACCAACAGTCGCACGACAAACGATAGGAACCATTCTCATCTCGCCGGAAGGGAGACGAAGTGTTGCGTACTTACCTTCCTTAGCCATCAACTGAGCGCCGTTACCAGCGGAACGAACCAACTGGCCGCCCTTACCGGGATAAAGCTCTACGTTGTGTACCAAGGTACCAACAGGAATGTTCTGAAGAGGCAGGCAGTTACCTACACGTACTTCAGCATTTGCTCCATTCATAAGGGTTGTTCCAACGGTCAAACCACTGGGAGCGATGATATAGGACTTCTCGCCGTCTGCGTAGCAGATCAATGCGATGTTAGCAGTTCTGTTCGGATCATACTCAATCGTCTTAACAACTGCGGGAATGTCGTCCTTCTTTCTCTTGAAATCGATAATTCTGTACTGTCTTCTAGAACCGCCACCGATGTGTCTTACCGTAATCTTACCCTGGTTGTTACGACCAGCGGTCTTCTTTACGGGAACAAGTAACGATCTCTCCGGCGTGCTGCAAGTGATTTCGGAGAAATCAGAGCCGGTCATGTTTCTTCTAGAAGGTGTATATGGGGTAAACTTTTTAATTCCCATGTTCTTAACTCCTTTCGTTTACGAAATCCTACAGACCTGTGAAGATCTCAATATCTGCACTGTCTGCCGTCAACTGAACGATTGCCTTCTTCTTCTTGGATGTCTTGCCTACCGTAAGACCACGTCTACGGTTCTTACCCTCGAGATTCATAGTGTTAACGCTGGCAACCTTAGCACCTGCGAACATCTTCTCAACTGCTTCCTTGATCTGATTCTTAGTAGCATCGGGATTTACGTAAAATGCATACTTCTTCTCAGCCATGCTATTCATACTCTTCTCGGTTACTACCGGCTTAAGAATAACGTCATAATACTTCAAGTCTGCCATTATGCATACACCTCCTCGATCTTAGCTACCGCATCCTTGGTGATAACAAGGTTGTTATACTTAAGGATATCGTAAACATTGATTGCATTGGAAGTTACCGTACGTACCTGCGGAATGTTTCTTGCGGAAAGTGCAAGGGTCTCATCCTTCTCGGCAACAACAATCAATGCCTTTTCAAGCTTAAGGCCATCAAGCATAGCCTGTACCTGCTTCGTCTTAATCTCTTCGAAGCTCAGATCCTCCATTACGAAAATCTTCTCTTCTGCAACTCTGGAGGTCAAAGCGGACTTAATTGCGCCTGCCTTTTCCTTCTTGTTCATCTTTACAGAGTAGTCTCTCGGCTTCGGAGCGAATACAACGCCACCGCCGGTCCACTGAGGAGAACGGGTGGAACCCTGTCTTGCATGACCGGTACCCTTCTGTCTCCAAGGCTTACGACCGCCACCGCTAACTTCTGCACGAGTCTTTGCACTCTGTGTGCCCTGACGCTTGTTCGCAAGCTGAGCAACAACTGCGAGATGCATCAAATGCTCATTAACTTCAACAGCGAAGATACTGTCGTTGAGTTCGATAGAACCAACCTCAGCACCTACCTTATTATAAACTTTAACATTTGCCATAGTTGTGATCCTCCTTTCTTAAAGATTAGTTTGCACTCTTTACGGATTCCTTCAGGATAACCAGAGCCTTCTTTGCTCCGGGTACGGCACCCTTAACCAAGATCATGTTGTTCTCTGCGTCAACGCGAACAACCTCAAGATTCTGTACCGTTACCTTTACGCTACCCATCTGACCGGGCATATGCTTGCCCTTGAATACACGACCGGGAGTCGTAGCAGCACCGTTAGAACCTGCATGTCTGTGGTACTTGGAACCATGTCCCATAGGACCTCTGGAAAGGCCAAATCTCTTGATGGCGCCTGCAAATCCCTTACCCTTGCTGATACCGGTTGCATCGATCTTATCGCCTACAGCGAAGATGTCAGCCTTAATCTCCTGACCAACCGTGTAGTTTGCAGCGTCCTCAAACTTAAACTCTTTAAGAAATCTCTTCTGTGCGACACCTGCCTTAGCAAAATGTCCCTTCATCGGCTTGTTCACCAGCTTCTCTCTGATGTCACCATAGCCAACCTGTACTGCCTCGTAACCATCCTTCTCGATCGTCTTAATCTGAACAACCGGGCAAGGACCAGCCTGCAATACGGTAACCGGAACGAATACACCGTCTTCGTTGAAGATCTGGGTCATTCCAACCTTCGTAGCTAAAATAGCTTTCTTCATTACTTTATTACCTCCTGTTAAATCTACAGCGGACCCCCTAGAGGGTCATTCTAAATGTTCACAAGATGATTTACTTGTTGATCATCTTGATGCCGATGTATACACCGGCAGGCATCTCTAATCTAGACAATGCGTCCACGGTCTTCTGACTCGGTACGATAATGTCGATTAGTCTCTTGTGAGTTCTCTGCTCGAACTGCTCACGGGAATCCTTATACTTGTGAGTAGCTCTCAAAATCGTGATGATCTCCTTCTTGGTCGGCAACGGTACCGGACCGCTTACCTTAGAACCGGTCTTCTTTGCCGTCTCCACGATTTTAGCTGCGGATGCATCAATAAGCTGATGATCGTAAGCCTTCAGTGTGATTCTCATTACATTACTTGCCATAAAAATAGCCGCCTCCTTTTCGCACTTAATAGCAGTACGACAAGTGGTGACTGTACACTCATCCGTGTGTTTCCTGCTTGCCGGTAAATGAAGCCAAGCAATTCTTGCTTGGCACCTGTTACCAACCTGCGTCGTTTCGCACGTTTTATCTGCACTACGGCAGAAAATACAATTGGTACAGTGACTTGTCGCCAGTTTCATAACTTGACATTCGCTCCACGGAAAACCTACTGAAAACTCAGTAGCAACCTCACGCTTCTACGCTATCAACGTCACAACAGATTTGATTATATACGATGCATTCGAGAAATGCAACACCTTTTTTTATTTTTTTAATAATTTTTTTCGAGGTGTTTCTTCTATAGATAATGCATCGGTTCCTTCTATATATAATAAGGAGGCATCGGATACGCTCCGACACCTCCCGTTGTTGCTTTTCGCTCAATTCCCGTCCTCAATCCCAGATTGCCTTAAGCTCCTCACCAAGCCCCTCCGGTAACGGCACGCCTCTTAACGCCTGGTCCTTCGTCGCATCCTCATTGCCGGCAAAGTAGGTCGTAACAAAGACCGTTTCTTCATATAAGAATAGCTCTAACTCCGCACGGTATAAAAGACCGTCTTCGGAAAATGCAAATATCTCGCGACGATTCTGATAATTGATAATGAACGGCTTGTCCGTGATCGACACTTCCTGTCCGTTCTCCATCGCGTCGAGAATCACTTCCACCTGCTCTATCGAAAGCTTCTTCAAGCCGGACATACTCTTGTCCGCACCGACCATGCGGTAATCCGTGAACGAGGCCTCGTCCGCTATCTCCGCCGCCGTCGCCTCATAAAGCTCTTCTTTTACATAGACGCGTCCGGTGGAATCAATCACATACTTCTGTGCTTCATCTCCTGGCACATTATAAATCATTGCGATGACCATAAGCCCAAACGATTTAATCTCCGCAAGCTTCTCGCCACGCTCGGCCGTCAAAATGCTGCGCACCATCGAGCCGATGTATTCTTCCTTTGTCACATCGTTGATCAATCGGTACGTAACACCGTCCAGCTCCAGCTTGTCGACGCCGCCCACGTAGTTAGCCTCCGGCGCATCATTTCCCGCAAACAGGATGATGTACAGTGCCACGACAAACACCAACAGGATTACGGCAAACGGCCACCATTTTCTCAAAAACTCACTCATGTTATCCTCTTTCAAATGCTATCGCTCTGCCAACGACACGCTGCTCCGCAAGGAAGCACAAGTCCCGTAGACGAAACAGGAAGTCCGATTTCGTCTCCTGTTACCGTTCCGCCAAAGCGAGGCTTCAGCAACAGTCCGGCAACGTAAGCCATCATCGCCGGCTGCAATCCGGTCGTGTACGAATTAATAAGGAAGAACAACGGATCCGAACTCAGTACCTCCGAAGTCAGCTTCACAAAATCATAAATGGCATCCTCGAGCTTCCACACCTCGCCCTTCGGGCCACGTCCATACGACGGCGGATCCATGATGACCGCATCGTAATGGTTTCCTCTTCGAATCTCACGCTCAACGAACTTCTGACAGTCGTCGACGATGTAGCGAATCGGTGCATCGGCCAACCCGGAGGACACCGCATTTTCCTTCGCCCAATTCACCATACCCTTAGACGCATCCACGTGCGTCACCTGGGCACCGGCTGCCGCTGCTGCCATCGTAGCTCCGCCCGTATAGGCAAACAGATTCAACACCTTTACCGGACGATCCGGCTGCTGCTCCTTTCGCTCGCGAATCAGCTTTGAAAACCAATCCCAATTCGCCGCCTGCTCCGGAAAAAGTCCGGTGTGCTTAAAGCTAAACGGCTGCAAATTAAAGCTCAAACTTCCGTAAGAAATCTGCCACACCTTCGGGAGATTGAAGAACTCCCATTCACCGCCGCCCTTGTTGCTGCGATGATAATGTGCATTCGGCTTCTTCCAGCCATAATGCTTCTTCGCTGTATTCCAAAGCACCTGCGGGTCCGGTCGAATCAAAAGATAGTCGCCCCATCTCTCCAACTTCTCCTTACCCGAGGTATCGATCACTTCATAATCAGTCCATCCGTCTGCAATCCACATAATGCTTGTCCCTTCAAATGCTCTTTCTGCAATTATAAAGCATAAATGCATTTTCAGCAACGACTTCCTGCAATTTCGTTTTACATTTTGCTCGAGACGAATGTGTCATTTATATTTACCATTTTTCTTTCCAAACTCTTGACTCCGACTCGCAAATGTATTAAAATGTACTTACTGGGAAACCGGGCTTATATTATATGAAAAACGGGAGGATAGAATCATGGGCATTTTGACAAGATTCAAAGACATTATGGCTTCCAACATCAACGCACTTCTTGATAAGTGCGAGGATCCTGAGAAGATGATTGATCAGTGTCTCCGTAACCTCAACTCCGACTTAGCTAAGGTTAAAAAGGAAACCGCTGCCGTTATGGCACAGGAGACTGATTGCAAGCGCGAAGTTAGCGAGTGCGAGGCAGAGATTGCAAAGATGCAGAACTATGCAATCAAGGCTGTTGAAGCAGGCAACGAGGAGGACGCAAGAAAGTTCCTCACTGAGAAGTCCAAGCTTACCGCTAAGCTTACTACTCTTCAGGCTAACTACACCGTAGCTGCTGCTAACGCACAGAAGATGCGCGATATGCATGACAAGCTTACGGCAGACATTCGCGAGCTTGAGGACAGACGTGAGACGATCAAGGGCAAGATTGCTGTAGCAAAGGCTCAGGAGCGCATCAACGAGATGACCTCCGACATCACGAACTCCAACGACACGATTGCAAGCTTCGAGCGTTTCGAGCAGCTTGCTGATAAGAAGCTTGACCAGGCTATGGCTATGGCAGAGCTGAACGCAAGCCAGCCGGCTGCAACCATTCGCGACCTTGCCAGCAAGTACGAGAACAATCCGGACGTTGACGCAGAGCTCGCAGCTCTCAAGGAGACTCTCGGAATGACCTCTACGGAGCAGTAATTCTCACAACAACATCGTAAGACACAAAAACGGGGCATACACTGCCCCGTTTTTCATTTCGCTAATTTGTATTACATACCCGGCGACACCTTCGGCCGTCGGAAGTGCACCTCGCGCACCTTAGTAGCGACCCTTCTTTGCACGAACTCTTCGCAAAAATGCATGAATGTCATGGATTCCATACACATGACAATAGTCCTCGAACTCATCTGAGAATTCAAAATCCTCTTCCTGCATTGCCTCCCACAGTCTCTCCTCAAATTCATCCGCATCAAACGTAGGGTCATATCCCTCCATATATTCATAGATATCCATCGTAGTCTCCCTTCTGCCTTCGCGCGGCATCCCGTGGATAGCCGCTTCGAGCATACGCATACCGGCTTGTCGCACCGCTTCACACGATATGCACAGCGCCTTGCCACACTGCCTCTTCTTTATAGCACATTCGAGTGCACTTCGCAACCGTTATTGTCCGCTGTTTCTCGAGTTTTTCTTTGCAACTCGTCCGATTTGTGATATGATAGAAATGCAAATGCTGAAAGGTGGGCCGTTATGCAAGAAAATCGAATCTACACCTTCAACCGATACATGCGTGAGCAGTTTGGCGAGAAGATTTATCGACTCAGTCTGAATCCCGGAACCGGTTGTCCCAATCGGGACGGTACCGTTGGACTTGGCGGCTGCCATTTTTGCAGCGCCGGTGGCTCCGGAGAATTTGCTCCCGCCGCCACACTGTCCGTCACCG
This sequence comes from Lachnospiraceae bacterium, assembly GCA_045645665.1. Lineage (GTDB taxonomy): Bacteria > Bacillota > Clostridia > Lachnospirales > Lachnospiraceae > ISDg. Next base: position 23,639 of record JAZRJF010000012.1, read on the forward strand.
AACAGCTGGCTGAGGCCAAGCGCCTCGTAGCGCACAAGGGAGCCAAACGGTATTTGGCATACTTCCAAGCATTTAGCGGCACCTACGGACCACTGCCTTATCTCGAGCAGATTTATCGCGAAGCACTTTCCGGCGAAGACATCGTCGGCTTGTCCATCGCCACGAGACCGGATTGCATCTCCGATTCGGTCATAGAGCTATTGGTTCGTCTGCGCGAAGAATACCGAAAGCCCATTTGGATAGAGCTGGGACTGCAGACAATGCAGGACTCCGTCGCCGAATCGGTGAACCGCGGTTATTCGCTTTCCACCTTTGAAGCAACCGTCAACCGCCTGCACGAAGCTGCGATTCCGATTATCGTTCATATGATTCTCGGACTTCCCGGCGAATCGCCCGAACAGATGATTCAAGGCGTCGGCGAGGTGTGTCACTACCCGATTGCCGGCATCAAGCTGCACCTTTTGCACATCCTGCGCGGCACTACACTGGCCGAGCAATATTCCTCTTCGCCGGAGCATTTTCCTCTGATGGACCTCGATTCGTATATCGATACGTTGCTTGCCGCGATTGAGCGAATCCCCGGCAACGTCGTCATTCACCGCATGACCGGTGATGGCAAGAAATCGTTGCTCCTCGCTCCCGAATTTACAAAGAACAAGAAAGCCGTCCTTAACGCCATCTCCAAACGCATGGAGCAGACCGATTGCATACAAGGGCGCCTTACACATCTTCCATACAAAGGAGACGCAATATGCAACCCGAAACCCTGATGCTATATAAGCTCATCATTTTGTACATTTTGAATCGAGTAGACTTCCCGATGACAAATGCACAGCTGGCTCACTTCATCACCGAAAAGGAGTACACCAGCTACTTCAACGTACAGCAGGTGCTTACCGACCTCGTCGAGGACGGCTACATCTCACTCCAGCAGACCAGAAGCAATTCGCAATATCGCATCACGGCCGATGGCAAGGAGACGTTGTCCTTCTTCTACCAGAGCATCTCGCGTAATATTCGCGATGACATCGACATGTATCTAAGCGAGCAAAAATACTCCCTCCGCGAGGAGGTTTCCAATCTCGCCGATTATTACGAAGTGCGTAAGAACGAATACCGCACCGAGCTCAAGGTCGTCGAGCGCGAAGCTACGATTATCGAGATCAGCCTTTTGGTTCCGACGAAGGAAAATGCCGAGGCAATCTGCGCACACTGGAAAAAGAAGAACGCAGACATCTATGCCTACGTTCTGAATACCTTATTAGAGGATGGGTGACCTGCACTAACAGGCACCCTCTTTTTATTTTGCGCAAATGCCCGGTCGGGCATCTCATCTCTCGTCACGCACTAGCCGATGCACAATTCGTAATTCCGATTGTTCTCCGCCAAGTCACGAAACATCTCCAAAAGCACCTCGCCATATCCACGAGCAATGCATTCCGGATGAAGCACCGTAATTCGAACCGGGTCCGTCTCCTTCTGCAAAATGCTCCAAAGCACGTCCAGATTTCTCGAATAATAATACGGCAGGCGCATATTCGTAATCAAACAATCATGCATCTCCGCCTTTGTACGCATCTCTTCTCCGTTCAACACAACCTCTCGCATCGAAAGCTTCCTCCAATGGTAATGATTCTACAGCATAGACTCTATCAGTGCCCAAATCTCATCCGCACCCTGCTTCGTCACCGAAGAGAACGGTATCAGACAACCGTCTGCCTTCATGCCGAGGCTTTGCTTGATCATCTTGACCTGCTTGTCCTTTTGGCTCCGGTTAATCTTATCGAGCTTTGTTGCAATGACAATCGGTTCAAAACCATTGTGAACAATCCACTCGTACATACTCTTATCATTTGCGGAAGGCTCATGTCGAATGTCTACGAGCAAGAAGACCTTCTTCAGCTGACGCGAGGTCAAAAGGTAGCGTTCAATCATGCGGCCCCATTTTTCTTTCAGTTCCTTGCTGACCTTAGCATAGCCGTAGCCGGGAAGGTCTACAAAATATAAGGACTCATTGAGAAAATAATAATTGATTGTCTGGGTCTTTCCGGGCTGGGACGAGGTTCTCGCCAGCGCCTTACGATTCACCAGTCCATTGATCAAGGACGACTTGCCTACATTCGAACGTCCGGCAAATGCGAACTCCGGCCACTCATTTACCGGCAATTTGCTCGTCACACCACATACAGTTTGCAATTCCGCAACCTTAATATGCATATGCATACCTCCCTATCTCGCACTAGCGAACCAGCGTCTGTCCCAAAACCTCTTCCATCGTACTGACCGGACACAGTTCCATGCCCTCGGTAATCTCCTGCGCAATATCCGCAAGATCCTCCGCATTGTCAATCGGAAGCAACACCTTATTGATACCGATATTCTTCGCCGCCAACAGCTTCTCCTTCAAGCCGCCGATCGGAAGCACTCGACCACGAAGCGTTACCTCACCGGTCATTGCAACGTCCGATGCTGCCGGCAGATTGGTTACCGCCGAAAGCACTGCTGTCGCCATCGTAATTCCCGCACTGGGGCCGTCCTTCGGAACCGCTCCTTCCGGAATGTGAATATGAATATCGTGTGTCTCGAAATAATCCTCGGGAATGTTGTACTGCTCGGCAACGGAACGAATGTAGCTGATTCCCGTCTTTGCAGACTCCTTCATCACATCGCCCATGCGACCTGTAAGCTCCAGCTTGCCGCTACCCGGCAAAGCATTTACCTCAATCTCAAGCGTAGTTCCGCCGACTGCAGTCCAAGCCAATCCACGAACAACGCCAACCTCAGCGTCATTTGCCCGCTTCTCACGGCGGTGACGCGGTCTTCCGAGATACTCTCTCAGATTCTTAAGTCCGATGCTCACCTTCTTCTGAGGCTTCGAAGCGTCCGCCTCGGCTATGCCGAGAACAACCTTGCGGCATACCTTTCCAATCATACGCTCCAGCTCACGTACACCGGCTTCCTTCGTATAGAATTCAATGATATCTTGAATGGCCGCATCGGTAAATGCGATATCCTTCGCCGCCAAACCGTGAAGCTTGCGTTGCTTCGGAATCAAATGTCCCTTCGCTATGTGTAGCTTCTCGTTCTGCGTATAGCTACTCAACTCCAAAATCTCCATACGATCGAGCAGTGGCTTCGGTATGGTATCCATAGAATTTGCCGTCGCAAGGAAAATGACCTTGCTCAGATCCACCGGCTGTTCAACATAATGGTCGACGAATCGCGTATTCTGTGCACTGTCCAGCACCTCAAGCAGTGCTGCCGACGGGTCACCCTTGTAATCACCGCCGAGCTTATCCACCTCATCAAGAAGCATCAACGGATTTGCACTCTGCGCCTGCTTTAAGCCCTGAACGATTCTTCCGGGCATCGAAGCGATGTACGTTCTGCGATGTCCGCGAATCTCCGCCTCGTCACGTACGCCACCTAAGCATACTCGCACATACCGACGGTTCATTGCCTCCGCAATGCTCTTTGCGATGGACGTCTTACCCGTTCCGGGAGGTCCTACGAGACACAAAATCGGCGTCTCCGTATTCTCCGCATGCTTTCTTACCGCCAAGTACTCAAGAATTCGATTCTTGACATCGTCCAAGCCGTAGTGATCACGCTCAAGGATACGCTTAGCCTCGGTCATATCAATATTGTCCTGAGTCGACTTATTCCACGGAAGCGACAGAAGCGTTTCGATATAGGTACGCACAACCATCGCCTCGCTGTTATTCGAGTTCATGGACAAGTATCTCTTAATCTCTTTACGAATAACTTCCTTAATCTCCTCCGATGCCTCAAGTGCCTCGGTCTCCTCAAAGAAGCGCACACTGTCGTCAGACGGACCACCCTCACCAAGCTCCTCGCGGATAATCTTCATCTGCTCGCGCAATACGTAATCTCTCTGATTCTTATCAAGTGTCTTCTGTAGCTTCGTCTTAATCTCTGCACGAATCTTAAGCACTGCGATTTCATTGGAGAGAATGGAGCACAGCGCACGATACTGAGCCAAGTCGGTATCGGTCTCCAACAGCCCCTGTCTCAGATTTGTCGGCATCGGAAGCAGGTGAATGCTCTGCTTTCTCAGAAGGGCCAAATCACGAATAGCCTTCAGTTCCTTAGCCATCTCTCTCGGCAACTTGCCGTGAATCTCACAAAACTCCTGAACCAGCTCCTGCAGCGTTCGCAACAATGCCTCATGCTCTCTGCCGCTCAGCGTAATCTCCTTCATCGGGAGCAGCTCTACGTCGGCATAGACACTTTCCTCATGGTATACACGTAGTATGCGCACACGTTCCGTGCCAAATGCAAGGACACGATTTTGACCGTTCGGAAGATTCGCAATCTGTCTGATCTCCGCCATCGTTCCGATGCGATAATAGCTGCTCGCATCACCCGGGTCGCCTTCTGCCTCTCTACGCAGAACAAGCAAAATGCGCTCCTGACGCTGAACCGCCTTGCGAATGTGATTCATATCGCTGTCCGAGGTCACCTCAAACGGCATCAACATCTCCGGGAACAACACCTGATCTTCGCGAGCGATCAGTAACACACGTGACAATACATTTTGTTCTCTCTCTTCCATAGTCGCCCTTCTCTATCCTTCGCTCATGAACTACAAGTAGGAAAAAGTCTGTCCATAGTCATAGACAGACTTCTCCGATTTAAGCAATCTCACTGTTCTTTTTCTTCTTGCGACCGATCTTGCCGTCATTCACGGTCTCATCGCGAACCAACAACGGCTTCTCCAAGCCCTCTGCCGCTTCCTTCGTAATAATGCAACGTACAATATCATTCTCCGAAGGAATCTCGTACATCGAGTTAAGCATAACCGATTCCATAATTGCGCGCAAACCGCGGGCTCCGGTCTTTCTCTCATCAGAACGTCTTGCAATGGCACGCAACGCCTCTTCCTCGAATTCGAGCTCGACGCCGTCCAATTCAAACATCTTCTGATACTGCTTCGTAATCGCATTCTTAGGCTCGGTCAGGATGCGCACAAGTGCTTCCTCATCGAGCATATCCAGAGCTACATTCACCGGCACACGACCGACAAACTCCGGAATCATACCGAACTTCACAAGATCCTGCGGCAACACCTGTCTGAACAGGTCTCCGATGTTCTCCTTCGTGGTCTCCTTCAGCGCCGCATTGAAACCAATGGACTTCTGGCCGATTCGACCCTCAATGATCTTCTCAAGTCCGTCAAATGCACCACCGCAGATGAACAAAATGTTCGTCGTATCAATATGATACATCTCCTGCTGCGGGTGCTTTCTTCCTCCCTGCGGAGGAACGCTGGCTTCCGTTCCCTCGAGAATCTTCAACAGGCCCTGCTGAACACCCTCTCCGGATACGTCACGCGTTATCGAAACATTTTCCGACTTACGTGTAATCTTATCAATCTCATCGATGTAGATAATGCCATGCTCTGCTCTGGCAATGTCATAGTCCGCTGCCTGAATAATCTTGAGCAAAATATTCTCAACGTCCTCGCCGACATAGCCGGCCTCTGTCAATGCAGTTGCATCCGCAATGGCAAACGGCACGTTCAAAATCTTCGCGAGCGTCTGTGCCAAATAAGTCTTACCGGAACCGGTAGGTCCGATCATAAGGATATTGCTCTTTTGAAGTTCAACGTCCAAATTCTTCTGTGCAAGCACTCTTTTATAGTGATTGTATACTGCCACGGCAAGCATCTTCTTTGCTTCATCCTGGCCAACCACATACTGGTCGAGAAATGCCTTCATCTCCTTCGGCTTAATGAGATTAATGCTCTCCGCCTCGTCGAGACCATCGAACTTGTCATCGTAGAACTCGTCCTCGATCAACTCACTGCACAACGAAATGCACTCGTCGCAAATGTAGACATTGTTCGGGCCGACAATTAACTTTCGTACCTGCTCCTGCGATTTTCCGCAAAAGGAGCACTTATTCTGAAAGCCTTCCGACTTGCTCATACACTCTCCATTCTGCAGGAAGTTCATGCTTCCTGCCCGTGTAACAAAATACCCTTTCAGACACATCCGTGTCTTGCCACACAACTAGCGACTCTCAATCACCTTGTCAATCAAGCCGTAAGCAACCGCTTCCTCAGCCGACATCCAATTGTCTCTCTCCGTCGCAGCCGCAATCTCTTCATAGCTCTTTCCGGTATTCTCGGCAAGCATACGGTTCAGCTTTTCTCTCGTCTTGAGAATATGCTTTGCGGCAATCTCAATCTCGGTAGCCTGTCCCTGTGCTCCACCAAGCGGCTGATGAATCATAATCTCGGCATTGGGCAACGCAAAACGCTTACCCTTTGCACCACCTGCAAGGAGGAATGCTCCCATGCTGGCTGCCATACCGATACAGATAGTGGACACGTCGCACTTAATATAACGCATCGTATCGTAAATAGCCATTCCGGCCGTCACGGAACCACCGGGGCTGTTGATGTACAGACTGATATCCTTGCCCGGATCCTCAGACTCCAAAAAGAGCAGCTGAGCAACCACAAGGCTGGCTGTCACTTCATTCACTTCTTCCCCAAGGAAAATGATGCGGTCCTTCAGCAATCTGGAGTAAATATCATACGTCCGCTCACCGCGGCTCGTCTGTTCCAAGACATACGGTACTAAACTCATCGCTTACCTCCTATATAACTATGCTGTAACTCGTCAATCGAATTACTACGTTTCAATTACTTCTTCGGAATTACTTCTCTAGAATCTTTTCTTCGGAATTACTTCTCTACTGCACTGTCTGCAACGAGAGTAACTGCCTTCTGAACTGCAAGGTCAAGGCTGATCTGCTTCTTCTCTTCCTCACCGAGCAACTCCTTTACCTTGTCGAGCTCCATGTTGTACTGAGCAGCCATGTTCTGCATCTCAACTTCAAGCTCCTCATCGGAAATCTGAATATCCTCAGCAGCTACAATTGCCTCGAGTACAAGTCTCGTGCTGATTCTTCTCTCAGCCTGCGGCTTCATCTGCTCAAGGAACGTCTTAGCGTTCAAACCGGTGAACTGGAAGTACTGCTCAATGTTCATACCCTGCATCTGCAGACGGTATGCAAAATCGTCAGCCATCTGACGCTGCGTCGTCTCGATCATAGCCTCCGGAATGTCCATCGTAGCATTCTCGATTGCCTTCTGAACAGCCTCGTCCTCTTTCTGTGTCTTAGCGTCCTTTTCCTTCTTCTCAAGGATCGTCTTCTTCAAATCTTCCTTATACTCATCAAGTGTATCAAACTCGGAAACCTCTGCTGCGAAATCGTCATTCACCTCAGGGAGCTCCTTTGCCTTAATGGAAAGCACCTTGCACTTGAATACAGCCGGCTTGCCTGCAAGCTCTGCTGCATGGTACTGCTCAGGGAACGTAACGTTAACGTCACACTCCTCGCCTACGTTCTTTCCGATCAACTGATCCTCGAAGCCCTCGATGAAGCTGTGAGAACCGATAACCAACGGATGAGCCTCTCCCTTACCGCCTTCAAATGCTACTCCGTCAACAAAGCCTTCGTAATCGATTACTGCGGTGTCGCCCATAGCTACTGCACGATCCTCAATCGTAACCTCACGAGCATTCTGCTCCTGTGCCTTCTTAATCTCTGCCTCGATTTCTTCCTCGGTAACCTCGAGCTCTGCCTTGCTTACCTCAACACCCTTGTACTGGCCGAGCGTAACTTCGGGCTTCTTAGCAACCGTAGCCGTAAAGATGAAATCCTTACCGGACTCAATCTGCTCTACATCAATCTCAGGTCTGGACACAATCTCAAGACCGCAATCAACTGCTGCAAGCTCGTATGCCTCCGGAATTACAATGTTCGCAGCATCCTCGTAGAACATCTCTACGCCGTACATCTTTGCAACCATTGCGAACGGAGCCTTACCCTTACGGAAGCCCTGTACACTAATCTGACCCTTGTTCTTCTCAAATGCCTGGCGAATTGCTGCCTCAAACTTCTCAGCCTCAACATCAATGATGAGCTTCACCATATTCTTTCCTAAATCTTCAACCTTGTAACCCATATCGGTTTCCTCCTTTTTATCATAGAACAGCCACTGTAAATGCGGCTCATTCCGATTCTCATAATTATCCTGTCTTCCTCAACACGAGGTTTAACGAGTATATAGTATATCATACCATTTTCAAAAAATCTAGTGCTATTTCTCAAAAAGCTTGACCCCGGATTCGACACGCACAAAAGGAGGCGGTTTCCCGCCTCCCGTAGTGCCGAGAGTCTCGCTATGAGCCTAACGATTACTTGTTGTAATTGCTCTTACCGGACATAGCCTCTTCCTGCTTCTTGATCATCTGACGAACCATCTCGCCACCTACGCTACCGTTCTGAGCGCTGGTAAGGTCACCATTGTAACCCTGGCTAAGCGGTACACCGATCTCAGATGCTACTTCCATCTTGAAACGATCCATTGCTTCCTTTGCCTGAGGCACTGCCATTCTGGAACCACTCTTATTGCTAGACATAACTTTCAACTCCTTTCTGAGTCACGAATATATTTTCTCCAAATCGAAGCTACTTCGAGGCACCGCATCTCTTCGATTCGGAGCTTCTGTTCACTTTCCTTTGGTACTCTTAGTATTTCACACAACATGAAAATTATATTGGGAATTGTAGGTTTTTTGTCGACTTACACACCACTATTTGCTCACGCAGCAACGGAATGCCGAAACGCATTTTCGAATACATTAGTATCAAAATGCTCCGGTAGGACGCAAATGCTCGATTTTATCATTAAAATCAATCAAGCGCTTTGGAACGGACCTGTTCTTATTATATTGTTCACTTGCCATCTGTATTTTACACTTCGATCTCGATTTGTTCAGCGCCACCTCGGACAATCGCTTCGCGTGTTGCGCAACGCAAATGGTGCCTCGGCCCTTCGAGCCCTCTTCGCAACACTTGCCGCCACGCTCGGCACCGGAAATATCATCGGCATGTCGGCAGCTGTCGCCATCGGCGGCCCCGGTGCTGTCTTCTGGTGTTGGCTGACGGGCATTTTCGGCATGGCCACCACGTATGCGGAATGCAACCTTTGCCTACAGCATCGAGACGAGCCGAGCGGCGATTACGGCGCGATGCATTTATTAAAGGATAAGCTTCATATGCCGAAAGTGGCATTTGCCTTTGCCGTAGCGCTGCTCATCGCCTCCGCCTGCACGAGCTCGCTCACTCAGTCAAATGCTTTGGCCGCCTCCGTATCCGCGCTGACACGAAGGACCGACCGCCAGAATGTGCTTCTTCTAACCGGCATTGTCATCTCTGTACTGCTTGCGCTTCTGTTTTCGGGGAAGCTGCTCGGCATCCGTGACGCCTGCAGTGTATTGGTACCGTCCATGTCCGCATTTTTCGTACTCGGACTCGTGCTGCTACTGCTCGGTCACCTGCGTTATGTGCCGGAGGCTTTTTGTCGGATACTAAAAGGGGCATTTTCCGTGAGCTCGCTTTCGGGCGGTTTGGCAGGCTATACGCTCGGTGCCGCCATTCGGCAGGGAGTTGCAAAAGGCTTGTTCACGAACGAGGCCGGACTTGGCACCGCACCGCTCGCCGCCTTGACAAGCAAAGGGACTACTCCAGTAGAACAATCACTTGTTTCCATGTCTGCCACGTTCTTTGACACCGTTTTTTTGTGTGGCATTACCGGCATTGCACTCGTCAGCTGCATGCTCGCCGCGCCCGCTTCCTACGTCGGTGTGCCGGGGAGTTCCTATTTGATTGTTGCATTTGGCGAGCTACCGCTGTTCGGCTCCGCCATGCTCCACATCAGCATCATTACTTTTGCGCTGGCGACCTTGCTTGGCTGGTCGTATTTCGGCGAAAAAGCGGCAGCCTATCTTGCCGGAAATGCCGGCGTTCTATGCTACCGCTTCGTATACCTTATTATGATTGTTATCGGAAGTGTCATCGATACCGAATTCGTCTGGGAATTCGCCGACCTTGCCAACACATTTTTGCTCCTGCCGAATCTGTACCTTCTATTCCGCATGCGAAAGGAAGTTACTTATCCTTCGCACTGAATGCCGGCCTTGATACGCTCTGCCGCCTCCGGCGAGAACACTGCGAGCAGTGCAAGGGAAAATGCCACGGACACGCCCATGCCCTTTCCGGTAATGACTTTACCGTCGCACTCTACGGAAGCTCCGGTCACCGTAGCACCAAGCAACTCCTCTTCAAAACCCGGATAACAAGTCGCCTTCTTGCCCTGCAGGATACCGTTTCGTCCAAGTACGCTCGGGGCCGCACAGATCGCCGCCAAATATCTATCGTCATCCTTATATGCCTTTAACAATGCACGCACGCCCTCGTGTGCCATCAAAGCATTCGTTCCGCCGAGTCCGCCGGGTAATACAAGCATGTCGCCGTCCATCAAGTCCTCAAGCGAAAACAGGCGATCCGTCATAAAGCGAATGCCGTGCGCGCCGGTAATCTCCAAGCCGCCCTCAATCGAAATCATCTCCGTAGCAATGTTGCCGCGACGCAAGATGTCGACGGTCGTCAGCGCTTCTATCTCTTCCAGTCCATTTGCCATCAATACATAAACCTTAGCCATACGTTCACCCCTAAGTTTTTTCTTTCATCGTAGCACACGCACCGGCAAAGTGCAACTCGAAACGACCGAATGACGCATTTTCTTAGCACACAAAATGCGCTTTCAGAGGAATTAGTAAGAGATACTCCATTGTATTTTTTCAATTTGTCCGTTACAGTATTCTCAGTGTGATAAAAATGCACAGATAATATAGTAGCACAATATCGATAGGAGGCTATGAGCTATGGCAAATAAACATTTAGTTATTCAGACCAAGAACACGCGCGGCACCATCCGCAAAGAAGTGTACGGACATTTTTCCGAGCATTTGGGTCGATGCATCTACAACGGTATCTTCGTTCCCGAGGATTCCGATATTCCGAATCATGCAGGCATGCGTGACGACGTAGTACAGGCACTGAAGGATATGAAGATTCCGGTGCTTCGCTGGCCGGGCGGCTGCTTTGCAGACGAGTATCATTGGCAGAACGGCATCGGACCGAAGGAAAACCGCGTAAAGATGATCAACACGCATTGGGGTGGCATCACCGAGGACAACAGCTTCGGTACGCACGAATTCATGGAGCTGTGCCGTCAGCTCGAGTGTGAGCCTTACATCAGCGGTAACGTAGGTAGCGGCACCGTTCGCGAGCTTTCCGAGTGGATTGAGTATATGACCTCCGACGCCATCTCTCCCATGACGGAGCTGAGAAAGGAAAATGGTCAGGAAGAGCCTTGGCACCTGAAGTATCTCGGCATCGGCAACGAGAACTGGGGCTGCGGCGGCAACATGACTCCCGAATACTACGCGAATGTATATCGTCATTTCCAGACGTACTGCCGCAATTACGGCAACAACCGCCTTTTCAAGATTGCTTGCGGACCGAACGGAGCAGACTACGAGTGGACTGAGAAGCTCATGCAGATCGTAAAGCCGATGCATGCGAATGCAATCAGCTTGCATTTCTACACCGTTGTGGACGGCAACTGGATTCACAAGGGAAGCGCGACCGACTTCGATGAGGTTACCTACTATAAGACGATTTACGAAACTCAGAAGATTGAGCCGATGATCGATAAGCATCTCGCTATTATGGATCGCTACGATCCCGAGCACAGAATGAGCTTGGCAATCGACGAGTGGGGTTGCTGGTTCGACGTAGAGGAAGGCACGAACCCCGGCTTCTTGTATCAGCAGAACACGATGCGTGATGCAATCGTTGCCGCTATGAACCTGAATATCTTTAACCGTCGTGCAGAGCGTATCTGTATGGCAAACATCGCTCAGGTAGTCAATGTACTTCAGGCAGTAATCCTTACCGAGGGCTCCAAGATGATTAAGACTCCTACGTATCATGTATTCTGCATGTACAAGGATCATCAGGATGCTACAGCTGTAGAATCTGTTCTTTCCGATACCGTTGTAGAGCATGACGGCAAGCCGGTACAGGAAGTTTCCGTATCCTCCTCCGTAAAGGACGACAAGCTCACGATTACGCTTTGCAACGCAAGCCTTTCCGAGTCCTACACGCTCGACACCGTGCTTGACGAAGCATACACTTCCTGGACGGGAACGATCCTCACCGGTAAGGCTACCGACTACAACACCTTCGACAATCCGGAGCAGGTAGTGACCGCCGACTTCGACGGATGCACGTTGACCGGCACTACGGCAAACATCGTATTGCCTCCTTGCAGCGTTGTTACCTTGACTCTTACGAAGTAATACAGTGCGCGAAAAGTTGCAGGCATACAATGTGCCATTTCGCAACAATCAACACAGCAATAACAAAGGCAGTGCCGCTTGGCACTGCCTTACTCTTTTTATGAACTTCTTCTGCCCGACTCACTTTATCCGAGCATTTTCCTTCAGAGCATTTTCCATTAGAGCAATCTCATCATCTCTCCGAAAGCGGCGTATACTCTCTTTCCTCGATAACGCTCTTGTAGGACGGTCGAATGATCTTTCCGGCATTGATCAGCTCCTCCATGCTGTGCGCACTCCAACCGGCCACACGCGCAATTGCGAAGATCGGAGTGTACAGCTCAAGCGGAAGTCCGAGCATCTGATAGGCAAAGCCGCTGTAGAAATCGACATTTGCACTAACGCCCTTGTACATCTTACGCTCGCTCGCGATAATTTTCGGTGCAAGCTCCGCCACTTTTGCATAAAGCTGATATTCCTTCTCCATGCCCTTTTCCACCGCCAGCTTTTCTACGAAGCCATGAAACACCTCGGCACGCGGATCGGAAACCGAGTAAATCGCATGACCCATACCGTAAATCAGGCCCTGCTTATCGAACGCTTCCTTGTGCAACAGCGCACGCAGATACGCCGAAACCTCTTCGTCGTCTGTCCAATCGGATACCTTCTCCTTCATGTCGGCAAACATCTGAATAACCTTTACATTCGCTCCGCCGTGCTTCGGCCCCTTCAAGGAACCGAGTGCCGCAGCCATTACGGAAAATGTGTCCGTTCCGGACGAGGTTACCACGTGCGTCGTAAAGGTCGAATTGTTACCACCGCCGTGCTCGGCATGAAGAATCAACGCTACGTCCAAAACCTTTGCCTCAAGCTCAGTGTACTGACAATCCTCGCGCAGCATGTACAAAATGTTCTCCGCAGTAGACAAGTCCTTCTGCGCCTTATGAATGTACAAATCCTCGTTACTATGGTAATACTGGAATGCCTGGTAGCTGTATACCGAAAGCATCGGGAACAGCGCCACCATCTGCAAGCACTGGCGCAATACATTAGGCAGCGAGGTGTCATCGCCGCGGTCATCATAAGAATACAGCGTCAAGACGCAACGCGCCAGCGCATTCATCATATCCGCACTGGGTGCCTTCATAATCGTATCGCGTACAAAGCTCGTCGGAAGCGAACGATAACGACCGATCAGCTTCTTGAATTGCTTCAATTCCTTTTTGTTCGGAAGCTTGCCGAAGATCAGCAGGTACGTCGTCTCCTCAAATCCGAAACGGCCGTCCTCTCTGCAGCCCTGTATCAAATCCTTCACATTGTATCCACGATAATATAGTTCTCCTTCACACGGCACACTGACACCGTCAACCTCTTTCGTCGAACGAATCTCCGAAACCTCAGTCAAACCGGTCAATACACCCTTACCATTCAAGTCTCTCAGGCCACGCTTCACATCGTACTTCACATACAACGCAGGATCAATGTTACTGTTCTCACAGCAAACCTTCGTCAAATCCAAAATCTCATCCGTAATCTCACACAAATTAACCCTTACTCTTGCCATAACCAATCTCCTTTCTCACATACAGCATTTCCGTTATCGCGCCACCTCATCGTGTCGCATCCTTTGATCAGCGATCCTATCTTTTCACGGTCACTCATCAGATCTTCTCAAAATAGTCCACATTCACAGCAAAGATAACCGCACCGCCAACCTCGGCATTAACCGCCATCGGCATGAAATCATCCATCTCACCGCCACCCATAGCCAAAGACATGTTGCACGTAATCTGCTGTCTCGGGCCGCAAGTCTCCTTAATAATATCCACCGCCGGCGTCACCTTCTCATCGTCGGTACAAAACATGAGCGTTGTATTGCCACGACGCATAAAGCCTCCGGTCGTCGAAAGCTTAGTAATACTGTAACCCTTCTGATTCAAACGTTCCAAAACGTTGTTACAATCCTCATCACGAATAATCGCATACACTAACTTCATAAAATAAACCCTGCCTTTCCGACCAAACAGTCCCCCATCCGGCCGCTATGTAATCAAAATGCAAATGCGCAACGGGCTCGTCCCTCCCAGTCAACCACCCACTCCTCGCAGCCAAGCCAAGAGAAAAACGTACCTCGATTATATTATATATGATAACCGAAAAAAACAAAAGCACAAATTAGATAAAAAAGTGAAAAACACTGCCCTCCACTATCAATACCGATTCACCTTGTACGTCCACTCGAACCGGCACGAAAAACGCCGCTGGCAACGCCTTCTTCGGACAAATGCACTGTTGACAACGAATGTGTTCGTTGCTATAATGAGGAAGCCTTAACGGAGGAAAACAATATGGATATAGATTGTGGATTTACGAGTGAGACCAAATGGTTCCGTTACCGTGCGGCAGCAATCATCATCGAGGATGGCTGTGTTCTTTTCGCAGGAAACGAAAAAGATGACTACCTTTATTCCGTGGGCGGCGGTGTCCACGTCGGAGAAACCGCAGAAGCTGCAGTAAAGCGAGAGGTTTTCGAAGAGACCGGTGTCGCTTACGAGGTAGACCGACTGGTCATTATCCATGAGAACTTTTTTCAGGCGAACAACATGGATTGTCACGAAGTAGCCTTCTACTATTTGATGAAGCCAAGAGGTAGCAAAGAGCTGAACAGCGACAGCCGCACTCAAGGTGTAAGAGAAACCATGCACTGGATTCCCATCACCGATTTGGCCAACTACGTAGCATATCCCACATTTCTAAAAGACGAACTCCCACTGCTCGATACAACGATCAAACACATCGTCACACGGGAGTAAAGCCTCAATCCTTGCGGATGTGGTGGAATGGAGCTGTCGGAACGACAGGTTACAGACTACGTCAGATTTAGGTTCGACACAATTTAATACTTGCGGATGTGGTGGAATGGAGCTGTCGCTTGCGACAGGTTACAGACTACGTCAGATTTAGGTTCGAT
>JAZRJF010000013.1:0-15424 GCA_045645665.1 Lachnospiraceae bacterium
TCTTGCATCTCGCCGAGTAGCTTGATCTTCTGCTCCTTGTCGAGAGAATCGTAATTCTCGATGATGGCGGAACAGGAGCCGTAGATGGTTGTCAAGGGTGTTCTTAGATCGTGTGAAACAGCGCGCAGAAGATTTGCGTGCATGTGTTCGCGCTCCGAATCGATCAGTAGGTCGACCTGCCGTTTGCTAAGCGTTGTAATAACCGCTATAAGGATGGCGACTAAGCCGATAAGCAAGGACGATACAAGCGTCGAGGAGGAGAAGAAATCAAAGCCTCCGATCGGGTCCGTAAAAAAGTAATTTACAATCAGCGTACTGACAACAGATGAAAGCACGCTCCAGAGAAAATGCTTTGTCCGCAAGGCAATCAAGAATACGCCGAGAACAAATACAATCGGTGTATGTATGTGTGCATCAAACAGATTGTAGAAGATAAGATTGATGGTAAATGCAACAGCCAAAACGGTGAGCGTGAATAGTGCATCGAGTAGTACGGTTCGTTTGTCCTTCATTGATTTCCTCCATTGTGAGGGTAGCATACAGTATGCTTAAAATAGTATAGAACTCCGGCGAGCCACGGTCAAGAAGGCGACGGAAATCTTTGCTGTATCTTAACCACGGAAAAGAGCGGCTTGTCCCAATAACAAACCGCTCGAGCAATCAAAATGGTGCTATATTCGTCTTCTGCGACGATTTTTCTTGAGCTGTCTGTACGGAATAACAACGTAAATGACCGTAAGGCAGACAAGGAACGAGAGTACGAACAGGACGATTGATACAATGAGCGCAGTACGATTGGAAGTGTCTGCGGGCTGTTTGTCGTCCGGCGTCTGCTCATTTGGCTCATCGGAGGGGGTTCCGGTCGGCTTCGTCTCGGGGACGGATTGCTCGGGAAGTGCTCCGGTGCCGCCCTGGGATACGAGAATCGAGGGCGGAAGGAGGAATTTCGGCCACACGGCGTTGAATTCTGCCTGTGACATCGGGAATTCCTGATTGTAAAAGATAATGTGTGACCGTCCGACCAGCTTTCCTTGGTAGCGGTACGCAACCTGACCGATGACATTCTCTCCGTGCACGTACTCGGGCACGTCAAAATACTCAACGGACTTCGTCAACTCTGTGAGGTCTGCGCCGAGCGGAAGTACAACCGTAGAGCCTTCGTCGGTATAGACAAGCTCAACGGAATTTTGCGAGAACATCGGGCAATCATCGAAAAGTCCGGTGTAATCGTCGCTCAATTCGCCTTGAATCTCCTTCATCGAGAAGGTTTCATAGTTCTCAAAGGCATAGTTCAAAATCGTCACGGAATCGTCGTAAGCGGCTGTCTCCGAAGGACTTCCCATCACGATGGCAACTAAGAGCATGCCATCCTTTTCCGCATAGGTACACAACGAATAATAGCCGGACGGATCCTTTCCGCCGGTCTTTCCTGCCTTTGCGTAATCGTAGGTGAGCGTCTGACGGATGAATTTGTGAGTCTGTGCGATGACACGTGCATCATTTAGGTTGGTAGCGGGAAGCTCGTACCATTTGAGCCCTGCCATCTTGAGAAATGTAGCGTAACGACCGATTTCGCAAGCTACCAAGCCCATATCGTAAGCGCAAGATGTCTGCTTTACGCCGCCCGTACCGGTTGCGCTCGTGAATTCCGTATTCAAACCACCGAGCTGCGACATGCGCTCGTTCATCATCGTGATAAATGCGCTCATCGAGCCGCCGACCTTTTCGCCGAGTGCGTAAGAGGCCTCGTCAGCGGATGCAACCATAATCGCGTGCAGGATGTCGCCGACAGACATGCGCTCATCCTGTTCGAGGCCGACGCGCGTAACGCTTGAGCCGATGCCGTGGATCGATTTGTACGAGCAAGACACCGTATCGGTCATTGACACATTTTCCAGCGCCAGCAAGCCGGTCATAAGCTTCGTAAGGCTTGTAGGAGAAAGGCCCTCGGTAGCATTTTTCGCATAAAGCACTGCTCCCGAATGCACCTCCATGACGACCGCGCCCTTCGATTCTACGGACGGTCCGCCCGAGAGGATCGGCTCCGACGCTTGTGCACACGGCAAAGAAAGGCCTCCCGACAGTGGCCCGCACAGAATCGCCAGGCACAGCAGAAGCCCAAGGGCAGCAGAAAGAACCCGATTTCGTAGCAAATGTGTCATAAACGTCGCCTCACTGAGAAAAATGCAAATATAAGTGGAAGCTACACCGCCCGCCGAGACGAGCGATGTCCTTTTCAATTCGTAGTAAGCGCCGAACTACTTCTTCTGTCCGTAGTAAGCGCCTGCGCCGTGCTTTCTGAGGTAGTGCTTGTCCAGCAGCTCCTTTTGCATGCAAGGCACATCACCGCCGAGCAGGAACTGGCTGTTCATTGCCATGAAAGCAACCTCCTCCAGTACAACCGCGTTGTGTACGGCGTCTGCGGGAGAGGTTCCCCATGTAAACGGACCATGGGAGCGCACGAGTACGGCGGGAATCTGAAGCGGATCGATGCCTCTCTCGGCAAATGTCTCGATGATCACCTTTCCGGTCTCCGCCTCGTATGCACCGCCAATCTCTTCCGGTGTCATATAGCGCGTGCAAGGGATGTCGCCGTAAAAATAGTCTCCGTGCGTCGTACCGCCGGCAACAATATCAAGTCCGGCCTGTGAATACGTCGTAGCGTAACGGCTGTGCGTATGTACAACGCCGCCGATGCCCGGCCATGCCTTGTAAAATGCAAGATGGGTCGGAGTATCCGAGGAAGGATTCAAGTTACCCTCAACCACGTTGCCGTCGAGATCGACAACAACCATATCCTCTGCGGTCATGTCGTCGTAGGATACACCGGAGGGCTTAATGACAACTAAGCCGCTCTCGCGGTCGATTCCGGAGACATTACCCCATGTAAATGTAATCAGTCCGTGCTTCGGAAGCAGCAAATTCGCCTCCAGCACCTCGCGTTTCAATTGCTCTAACATAATAAGCTCCTTTCTGTATGTGAAAATGCTATATCGTTCCTCGTTAGCCCGCAGCTGTCGGCCTGAAGCCTACGGTAGCGGGTATGATTGGCGTCCGTCAGTCCGCATCGGGCGGGAAAAACAGACGGGATTCGGCACTGGCCATGTATTTGGCCGTCGTTCCGAAGAAATACGAATCCTTTGCGATGTGGAGAATCTTTGAGGAATGCACAATCGTATTGTTGATATCGTGCGAAACGACGATAATCGTCATACCGTCTTCCTTATTCAATACCTGAAGTGTCTCGTAAAGCTCCTGTGCCGCTGCGGGGTCCAGACCGGTCACGGGCTCGTCCAGCATCAAAATCTCATGCGCAGCGAGTAGGGCTCTTGCCAAAAGCACTCGTTGCTGCTGGCCGCCGGAAAGCTCGCGATAGCAGCGATTGCGAAGCTCCGCAATGTGCAGACGCTCCATAATGTGCTCTGCGCGCTCACGCTCTGCCTTTGTGTAAAACGGGCGGAAGCCGCTTCTGGAAAGGAAACCGGAAAGCACAACCTCGCGTACCGTAGCCGGAAAGTCGCGCTGTGCCTCGGTTTGCTGCGGCAAATACCCGATACAGCCGCTACCCTCTCTGCAGTTGATGCGAATGGAGCCGCCGAGCGGGCGAAGCAGACCGAGCATCGTCTTCATGAGAGTGGATTTTCCCGAACCATTTTCCCCGACGATACTGAGATAATCTCCGGGAAACAGCGAAAAGGAAAGGCCCTCTACCACAACCTGATTGTCGTAGCCCAGCGATGCGTCCTCGCACAGCAAAATGGGGGTATGTTTGTCACAGCAGAAAGTCTTATCCATGAGGCCTCCAAGCAAAATACGGTGTCGACTACGAGACAGCGCTCGTAACCCACTGTCATTGTACGCGGAATGCGGGTGGATGTCAAGTAAACCTAAGGTACAGTATGTCCGATTTTACGTATGAGCGCGCGTAAAACCATCAAAAAAATGATTTATAATAAGTTTATATATTGCAAATGAAACGAAAATACGTTATAGTTACTACATGGAGGCTGTCGCCTTGTGTCTTGTTTTGTAGGCGGCGAGTTCAAAAAATTATGATACGAGAAAGGATAAGAACGATGTTTTGTACAAAGTGTGGAAAACAGGTTGCTGATGACGCAAAGGTTTGCGAATTTTGCGGCGCTCAGCTCGGAGCAGAGAACGAAGCTTCTGTTGGCGAGACGATCAACGAGGCAGTAAACAACATTAAGGAGAAGGTAGAAGGCAATCCGGACCTTAAGAGAATCATTCTCGGTCTTGCTGCAGTTCTTGTACTTTTGGTTCTTGCATTGGTTTGCAATGGTATCTTCGGTAGCTCTCCTAAGAAGTCCGTTAAGAACTTCTTGAAGGCTCAGATCGAGTACGATGCAAAGGATCTTTACAAGTACAGCATTCGTAACAAGACGGCTCAGAAGAAGCTCGACATTTACGACGAGGACGATTACGAAGACGAGTACGAAGACACAGTGGATACTTACGAAGAGATTCGTGAGAACATGGAAGACGAGGAAATCGAGTACAAGTACAAGATTGACGTAAAGGAAGTTGAGAAGTTCGGTAAGAAGGACGACGAATTTGAGTGGGTACAGGAATATCTTGATGATATGGACGCTGATGCAGACGCTCTTAAGAAGGTAGCTTCTGTTAAGGTTAGAACTAAGCTCGTTGAGTACGTGGATGGTGACAAGGAAGACTCCAACACGGAAACAAATGAGTATATTGCAGTAAAGCTCGGAAGTAAGTGGTACTGCATTCCGTATGCAACTCTCGAAGCTCTCGAGGAAAGATACGACTGATGTAAGCAAAGAGACTCCCTTCCGCGAGGAAGGGAGTTTTTCTTATCCCCGATGAGGGGACGCCCGGCGGGGCGAGAGGATATTATGAGTTATGGAGAATCGGTATGTCTGAAGAAACGAAGATAAAGAGGAACGGGAAAAAGGTATTGATCGGCGGCTTGATTGTCGTTGTGCTTGTTGTAGTTGCGATTGTGGTCGGCAGCATGACGATCTTTTCAGTCAATCGCTCTCCTAAGGCTGTGGCAAAGGCGACCTTTGAGAGCATTTACAGCTGCAAGTACAACCGTTTTGTCAAGGCGACAATCTACAATCCGGATTTCCAGTCGGCGATGGACATGGACCTCAGCGCGGATTTAAAAGAGATTGAGCCGGAATTTGAGGCGATGCGCGAATGGATGGATCAGACGGGGGAGACTTATAAGGTGACGAAGGTAGTGGCAACGGAGTACGACGCGTTGCACGAGAAGTATCAAGAGGGAATTGAATTATTTAAAGAAGCATACTACGGCGTGCTTGACAACCAGATTGAGAAGGTTGCGGTAGCCGATATCGAATATGAGGTTCGCTACAGAAATGAGAGCGACGAATGGGTGACATTGCCCGGTACCGAGCTGTATTGGTGCTATGAGATCGAAGGAAAATGGTACTCCTTCCCGATGCTCGGTGACGTAGAGGAGTAAGGACTATGCATCAAGGAACATTTCGATTGGCAGGTCGGACGGTACGCATTGTTTCACAGTACGAATATGTGCAGGAATATTGTCGCGAATATGCCATTGCGGAAGCGGATGCGGAGGTGACCATCGCCATAGAGGCAAAGGACATTGCCTATGAGGCAGAGCGGTCGGCGGCCGAGGATATCCGCGAGGGCAGAGAGCCGCAGCATTTTCCGAATGACTATTTGGAGACGCTTGCGGTGTATCGTAAGCTGGCCGAATGGTTGATTTCTAAGGACGTGATGCTGTTTCACGGCTCGGTAATCGCCGTTGACGGACAGGCGTATCTGTTCACGGCGAAGAGCGGAACGGGAAAATCGACCCATACGCGGCTGTGGAGAGAGCATTTTGGCGACAGAGCCGTGATGATCAACGACGACAAGCCGCTTTTGGCGATTTCCGAGGAGGGCGTGACGGTGTACGGAACGCCGTGGGACGGAAAGCACCGCCTGAGCACGAACGGAGAGGCCCCGCTGGTGGCGATTTGCATCCTGACGAGGGCGAAGGACAATCAAATCCGCCGAATTACGAAGCAGGAGGCGTACGCGATGCTTTTGCAGCAGAGCTATCGCAGTCACAGTCGGGAAAATGTACTGAAGAGCCTGCAGCTGATTGATCGTCTGGCAGAGCGTGTGGCGCTTTATGAGCTCGGCTGCAATATGGAGCCCGAGGCGGCGGTAGTCGCTTACGAGGGTATGAGGCCGAAGGCTTAAGCTCGGAGCTTTGCGAAAGTGCGACTGAGGCCGGGAAGGCACGGCTTGCGGGCCGAAGGCTTGAGAAAAGGGAGGAACGCTATGAGATTGCATGAGGAATTTGCGGTTCACACAACCGGTGATGAGCAGATTATGGTGGCGACGGGCAGTATGGCAGGTCGCTTTAACGGATTGGTTCGCAGCAATGCGACCGCAGCATTTATCGTAGATTGTCTGCGTGAGGAGACGACCGAGGAGCAGATCGTGGACGCGATGTGTGAGCGCTACGATGCGCCGAGAGAAAAGATTGCGCAGGATGTGGCGCGCGTGGTGGAGCAGCTGCGCAGTGTCGGCGCAATTGTGGAGTAGACGATGGAAACGGAAGAAAAGATGGGTAGTGGAGTTGCACAGGGCGGCACCGGCGCGACGGTGCAGACCGGTTCCGGTGAGGCTGCGAAAAGCGGCACCGGGGCGACGGTTTCGACCTTTGAGGAGCAGCTTGCGCTTCATGGGCGACTGGTGTATACCAATGTGGGCGACAGCATGTGGCCCTTGCTTCGGCAGCACCGCGATTTGTTGATCATCGATCGTGTACAGGGGCGTTTGAAAAAATACGATGTCCCGCTTTACAAAAGAGATTCCGGACAATACGTGCTGCACCGCATTTTGAAGGTGCGTGAAAAGGATTATGTCATCTGCGGAGACAACCGTTGGCGGCGAGAGTACGGCATTGAGGACCGACACATTCTCGGAGTGCTTACGGGAGTTGTCCGAGACGGCAAGGAAATTTCGATGACAGGCTTCGGGTATCGTCTCTACGTATTTTTGTGGTGCGATTTGTTCCCGGTTAGGGCGCTGATTCTCGGCGGTTGGTACGGAGTGAAGCGCATTTGGCGAAAGCTTGTGAAGCATTAAGAAACGAACGATTTCGAGGAAAGGAGTACGGCAATGAAGGAGAGCGAACGCGGTTATATCAGCCGAGTGGTCGGACGCCAGAAAAGAAAGATTTTCTTTCTTTTGCTTGGCCAAATGATCGTCGGTATCACGGGCGTAATCTACGCGCTGTTGCTGAGAGAGGCCATCGATGCGGCAGTTGCGAAGCAAAATGAGCGATTTGCGTTGTTCATCGCCATCTTCATCGGCTTGATCGTGCTGCAGCTGTTGCTGCGTTCGGGCCTGCGACTCCTCGACGAGTCCTGTCGTTCTACGATAGAAAATCGTTTTAAGAGAAGATTGTTTGAAAGTTTGTTGCAGGGTAGCTACAGTCGCGTGGCGGCGACGCATTCCGGAGAGTGGATGAATCGTCTGACCTCGGATACGTCGGTTGTTGCGGATGGTGTGACCTCGATCGTGCCGGGTGTTGCCGGTTTGGCTGTGAGATTTCTCGGAGCGCTCGTGGCAATGATCATGCTGGAGCCGCGATTCGTGTATTTGGCCGTTCCGGGAGGGCTTGTGCTGTTCGCGCTGACATTTGCCTTTCGTAAGGTGATGAAGCGCTTGCATAAGAGCACCCAGGAGGCGGACGGCAAGATGCGCATGTACCTGCAGGAGAGCCTCGGAAGCCTTATGGTTGTAAAGACGTTCGTTGCGGAGGAAGCGACGTCGGAGCGTTCGGGCGAGCTGATGGAGGACCATCGACGCGCGAGAATGCGCCGAACCGGATTTTCGACGCTGAGCAACCTCGGCTTTGGCATTGTGGTAAATGCTGCGTATGCCATCGGTGTGATTTACTGCGGCTACGGCATTTTGTCGGGCACGGTTACGTACGGTACGATGACGGCCATTTTGCAGCTCGTGAATCAGGTGCAGCTGCCGATGGTGAACATCTCTGCATACTTGCCCAAATACTACGCGATGATTGCGAGTGCGGAGCGATTGATGGAAGCGGAGGAGATGCGCGAGCAGCCGCGCAAGCTGTTGTCTACGGAGGAGGTCAAGAGCCTCTACGCAGAGAAGATGCAGGCAATCGGCTTGGAGGACGTGCATTTTGCTTATCCGAGCGAGGGAGAAGCGGACCCGGTGGAGCTGTTCGACGGTCTGAGCTTGCGCATAGAAAAGGGCGATCTCATCGCATTTACCGGAGAATCCGGATGTGGAAAGAGTACGGTGCTGAAGCTGTTTTTGGGCTTGTATGAGCCAAGCAGCGGCAGCTGTTATATAGAGCTTGACGAGAGTCGGGCATGTGGCGAGGGCAGTGAACCGACGGACGGTCTCGCGCAGGCGGGCAGAGTTCCGCTGACGAGAGAATACGGCCGACTTTGTGCGTACGTGCCGCAGGGAAATCACCTGATGAGCGGTACGATACGAGAGGTTGTTGCATTTGGCGAGCCGGAGGCGGCGGGCGATACAGAGCGCTTGAAGCAGGCGCTGACCGTGGCGTGCGCGGAATTTGTCTTCGAGCTGAAGGAGGGCTTGGATACGCCGCTTGGCGAGCGTGGAGCCGGCCTGTCGGAAGGTCAGATGCAAAGACTTGCCGTGGCGAGAGCGCTATTCACCGAGCGACCGGTGCTCATATTGGATGAAGCGACGAGTGCTTTGGACGAAGCAACGGAGAAGAGATTGCTTTCGAATCTTCGAAAGATGACGGATAGGACAGTATTGATTGTAACACACCGCCCGGCAGCGCTTGCCGTGTGTGACGGAGAGGTGTGCATGTAAAGAACGCGGCAAGGCGTAACGGGAACGCGAGCCGGCGCCGAAGGAACGCGGCGAGGCATATTAGTTGAAGGAGAGCAGCGGATGGAGACTGGAGAAAGGACATTGCATCAGGCATGGTGGGACTTGTTGTGGCTGACAAGCTGTGCCCTGCACGGCGAGACGCCCGAGCAAAGTCGCGTCCGCGAGATGAATTTGGCGCTCGTGTACAAGCTAGCTGAGTCGCAGACGATGACCGGAATCACGTATTCGGGTCTGGAGCCGGCATTGGCATCGCTTACTGCCGAGGGGCTCTCCGAGGAAAATGCGAAGCTGCTGAAGAAGTGGCGCGAAGCGCGAGATATGGCAATTCGCAAGGTGCTTTTGTTGGACGCCGAACGCCGCCAGATCCTAAATTATATGGACAGTCAGGGCATTTGGTACGTGCCGCTGAAGGGCATTTTGCTAAAGGAGCTGTATCCGAAGCTCGGAATGCGACAGATGTCCGATAACGACATCTGGTTTGACAGTGCATTTCGCAAGCAAATGGGCGAATACATGCTGTCGCGCGGGTATCGCGTGGAGCATTTCGGTACGGGAAATCACGACGAATACGAAAAAGAGCCGGTGTACAATTTCGAGCTGCACAGCGCGTTGTATATGGAGTACGCAAAGCCGGTGTTTTACGCGCACTATGAAGAAGTAAAGAAGCGCTTGATCAAGGACGGCGAGACCGGCATGGGTCACCACATGTCCACGGAGGAGTGCTATGGCTACATCTTGAGCCACATTTACAAGCATCACGAAGCCGGCGGAACCGGAATTCGGGCATTTGCCGACTGCTATCTGTATAACGAAAAGCTCGGAGACAAGATGAAGCCCCAAGCAATCCGCGAGGAGCTGACTGCGTTGGGACTTCTGGAATTTGAGCAAATGTTCCGCGAGATTGCAAAGAAGCTGTTCTCGAAGGAATCCGTTCATGCGACGAGCGCAGAGATGGAAGCGCTGCTGACCGAGACGGAGCTGCAGGTGATTGCAGGCTGCTTCGGGGCAGGCACCTACGGAACAGAGGAAAAGAGAATTGCGAACTCTCTGCAGAGGCTGGAGGGTGGCGAGGACATCTCCGTGAAGACGAAGATACGCTATTTCCTGCGCCGAATCTTCCCGCCGATGGGGTACTACAAGGAAGTAGCCCCGCTGGCCTATCGATATAAGGTGTTGATACCGTTTTACTGGCTCGGACGCCTGATCGAAGGCTTTTATCGTAGCGGCGACAGAGCATTTTCGGAGATCAAGTCGGTGCTCACCGCCGGCAAGAAAAAAGGGAACTAAGTCGGTCGACGGCCGGAAGCGATGAGTCGAGGCCGGCACTGTCACAGGGGCTTACTTCATCTTAAGCCACGTGTTCATAACGAGCTTGGTCGGCAAAAGCTTACCGCAGAGGCGGCGGCATTTTGTCGTAAAGCCGAGAACCGACAAGTCTTTGCCCTTCTTGCTGTCGCGCAGTGCCTTGCGAACGACGTCCTCCGACTCGTACATCGGAGTGAAGTTGTTACAGGTGTCCGGATTCTTGGTTTCCTTTGCCACCTGGAAGAATTCCGTGCGAACATAGCCGGGACAAACGGCAGTAACCGAGATGCCGCGGTCGCGAAGCTCAACGCCGAGCGCGCGTGCATAATGTACAACGAGTGACTTGGTCGCTGCGTAGAGATTGAAATACGGAAGCGGCTGAAATGCGGACGCAGAGCCCATCACGAGGATGCGACCACCCGCTTGCATATACGGAAGCGCCGTCATGGCCGTGAAGATAAATGCCTTGCAGTTCACATCGATCATCGAGTGAATCTCATCGGGCGTAAGGTCGGTGGAAGCGCCGTATTTTCCGAAGCCGGAGGCAGCAACAAGCACGGATACATTCGGCTTCTCCTCGTTCAGAAGTGCACCGAGTGTCTCAAAGCTTTCGGAAAGGCTCAGATCAAGCGAAATCGGACGAATGGTGGTCTTGCAAACCTCGGAAAGCGCGGTCAAGCGCTCGATGCGACGTGCAATGACCCAAATGCAGTCATAGCCCTCCTTGTCGAGCTGTGTAACAAATTCGCGGCCGAGTCCCGAGGACGCGCCGGTAACGATTGCGATATTCATAAGAAAGCCCTCTTTCATCATATAGTAGATACGTCTATTATAGCGGATTATGCCGCAAGAGGCAAGAGCCGGAGCGGGCGGAGCCCGCGGTGGTAGCGCAGCGCGTAACGCACTGCGCGGTGATATGTTCGCGAAGCGAACGTGTTAGCTGCGCGAGGCGCAGCAGTGTTAGCAGCACGAAGTGCGGCGGTGAGGCTCCGCGCACCCGACGTAGACGGTATCACTTTGGCCGAAGGCCGAATATCACAGCGGTCAACGACCGCTATCACTAGCGCAGCATGCTGCGCGTAACATCCGCACCGGAGGTGCGCATCACTGCTCGCGAAGCGAGCCATTGCACTACCCGGCGTAGCCGGTATTACTCGGCCGAAGGCCGAATATCACGGCGGTCAATGACCGCTATCACTTGCGCAGCTTGCTGCGCACATCACTGCTCGCAAAGCGAGCCAAATATACGGAGGAAAGAAAGATGGAAAAATTGATTGCACTGTCATTTGACGACGGCCCGAACATGACAACGACTAAGGAAATGCTCGATGTACTCGAGAAGCACGGCGTTGTCGGCAGCTTTTTTGTAATCGGCAGAAACATTAACGAGGAGACGAAGGAAATGATGCGCCGCGCAGTGGCACTCGGCTGCGAGATCGAGAACCACTCCTTTACGCACGATATGCTCGGCGAGAAGACGCCCGAGGAGCTGGAATATGAGATTTCCGAGACGACGCGCTTGATTGAGGAGACGGTAGGCCGTACGCCGCAGTTTTTCCGTCCGCCGTACATCAACGTAAGCGATACGATGTGGGACAACATTTCGTTGCCGTTTATCTGCGGCTACGGAGTAGACGACTGGGTTCCGACCGTGCCCGCAAAGGAGCGCGAGGACCGCATCGTAGCAGACGCAAAGCATGGCGCAATCGTGCTGTTGCATGATTTGTACGGAAATACTCCGACGGTAGAGGCAGTAGACGCAGCCATCCCGCGCCTGAAAGAACAGGGCTATCGCTTTGTAACCGTAGCACAGCTCTTCGAGCTCACCGGAACGAAGCCGCAGCCCCGCCAGATGTACACCTACTTGCTGTAATAATTGAAAATGCGAAAATGCACGGAGCTTGCATCGGCGAGCTCCGTTTTTCATGTCCACGCGGAGCCACACCTTGCCGCGGGCGCTACCACCGTAGCACCTTGCGGAGCCATCACTTTCGGCGCAATGCGCCGAATAACACTTCGCCCTTTGGGCGATACCACCGCGCAGCTCTGCTGCGCTATCACTAAAAAAGACCCCTTTGTCGAAACCGACAAAGAGGTTCTTTTTTAATATCACTCCTTATATAATGCCGCAATCTCCTCCATCTTGCCGCCGACGATGGTGCCATCGGCAAGGCGACGGAATTGGCTGAAGAATTTCCATGCATTTTCGCAATTCAGATAGCGCATCTCGTGCATTTGCGGGCTGCCGCTGCCGAATACGCAGTAGCAAAGGCCACCCTCGCTCTCGAACAAATGCATTGTGAGTACGCTGCCGCGGTTGTCATCGCGCTCGTGGCGAATGAGGTCGCCGTCGATGCCCCAGATGGGATTTTCCCAGAGGTCCTGATTGTCGAAGGACACGTTGTACGGCTTGAGCGCCTTATTGATGCGAAGGACGTAGGCCATACGATCCAAGCATTTTTGCGCCTGGAACGGAAGCTCCGGAAGGGGAGTCTGCTCGCCGCCGACGTAGAAGACGGGCAGGGGCTCGTTCTCATTTACGTTAGGAGCGGGCTGGCCGTAGGCATTGAGTCCGACCTCGAAGGTGGCGGACATCGGTGCAACTGCGGCAAATGCGGTGGGGTACTCCTGGAACAGATCCCACGATTTGCAGCCGCCCATCGAAAAACCGGTTGCGTAGATGCGCTCGCTGTCTACGTTGTAACGCTGTTTGATGTGCTCAATCAGCGCCATCGTCTCAGTTGCCGTGCTGTTGAGATGGTTTTCCACGCTAACAAGCAGGAAATTGTGCTTCGAAATCACGTAATGCCAATCGGACAGGGCAACCATACACATTGCGGAGTCGCCGCCGCCGTGGAAGCACATAACGAGCGGAACGCCGCCCGGAGTGTCCATAATGCCGTTGTTGTAATAAGCCACGTAGCCGATGGTGTGCTCGGTCGTGTCGCAATCGTCGCCGCGGTTATCCGGAGAAGTCGTCACAACGCAGGCGCCGGTCTCAACGGTCATGCCCATTGTCGCCAAATCCGGCTCGACATCGAGATAGCCGACCATTCGGCGGAATTTCTTCAAAAATGCGTGGAAATCGCCGACGTAATCCGGCGCATCCTTAATCAAAACATGGTCAAGCGAGTCGAGCAGAGCCGCATTTGTCTCCTCGCTGTTCGCAATGGAAATGACGGGAATGTCGCGTCGCTCGGGTGCGACCGGCACGCTCACGCCTTGAAGGATACAAGCCGCCGGCGTAATGTCACCGTAGCCGTACAGGCCATCGCCGTTGACCGTCTTGAGGCAGTTCGTTGCGATAAAGTCCGCCGTCACGCCGTAGCCGAAGAGGAAGCTTCTGTTCAGCGCGCCGCGAATGAAGTAATTGCCCCACTCGCCGGTAAATCGGTTGCGAAATACCGCGGTTCCGTCCTTATAATACTGGCTGATCTTCGTTTTGGAGATGACGGACGCGAACAAATCGCTCGGCGCATTGCTCCAGCCGCCCTCACACGTCGGGTAAATGTACACAACGCTGCTGCCATAGCCTGCTGCGATTTGCGCCAGGCCATTTTCATCCGCGAGCTGCTTCGCCGCCTCGAAATCCACGGGATTCTCGGGAAATACGAGCAAATACGGGGTCATAAAGCCGTAATTGATGATATCGATCGGCAAATCGCACGGCGGAAGATAGACCGTTGCCACGAATTGCTCGAAACGATGCGACCACAGCTTGCTGCCGTCGTCAAGTGTAACGATGTTCGGTAATTCTTTCATATGTACACACTCCTTTTCACACAAAACCTTAGAAAAACAGTACCACAGATGGGCGGGAATGAAAATGTGATATCATAGCTATTGGCTACAAATAAAAAAATATTGTATGATGAGTGTAACATTTTTTCGCGTACGGGACGTTATTAGTGAAACGGGCAAATGCCGGTTTCGTTCGCGAACAGAAAGAGGAAGGAGCAGGTTTCGATGTCGCCACAGGAAGCGGTTGAAAAATATGCGAATATGGTATACCGAATTGCTTATGCGAGGGCAGGCTCGAAGGAGGATGCCGATGACATATTCCAAGAGGTGTTTCTTTACTATTTGAAAAAGCAACCGCATTTTCGGGATGAGGAACATGCAAAGGCCTGGTTCATCAGGGTGAGTGTAAATTACTCCAAAAAGTATATGGGCAAGCGCTCGAAAAAGAAAGAACTTCCCATGGAGCTGTCAGGTGAGGACGGGTATTTGGCCCAAGATGCCGCGCAGGACGGCGGGTTCTCCTCCACCGAGGAGAAGGTGCTGGCCGACGAAAGGAAGGATGCCTTATATACAGAGATGGAAAAGCTCTCTTCGGATGCCAGACTGCTGTTGCATTTGTTCTACTTCGAGGATATGAGCACGGCAGAGATTGCGAAGCTTCTTCACAAAAAGGAAACCACCGTCCGAGTTCAAATGACCAGGGCAAGACAGCAACTGAAGCGGTTTTTTGAAGAGGATGGATTGACAAATCAATAAGATAGGAGGACATGTTATGTTTAAAGATGAGTACAAGGCAAGAATGGAACAAATCAAGCCGGACGTTGCAAGCGTTGAAAGATTACTGGCAGAGAGCAAGACGATGAAAAAGCGCAGCACGGTAGCTTCGGTGGCACGTGTTGCAGCATTGGCGCTTTGCGGAATTCTCGTTTTGGGTGGCGGCGTAGTGGCTGCTGATGCAGCAACGGACGGAGCAATCAGTCGCGCATTGGGTTTTGGTGATTCCATAATAGTGGCAGAGGATGGCAACCATATTGAAGAGCTTGAGGATGGCACGGTTGAACTCGTTGGAGAAGTAAACGGATCGACCGCCGCCGCTGAGTTGCGACTCGATATTACAAATGAGGACAGACCGGTGTTGTTCCTTGCTTTCACGTTGAAAGAGACGAAGAAGGGGCTGGAAATCGCAAGCATTGCTCAGCCGATGGAGACTTTTGAAAAATGCGGCAAGAGCTATATGGAGCAGGCTTACGAGGCTACGAAGCTCTTTATCACCAACATTACGGAGGAGAAGCCGGAGTACGCGTATGGTCAGTCCGGTGCAGCCATTTTGGTTGAACGACTTGAGGAGCAGGTGAAGCTGGTTGACGGCGATACCGACCTTCTTAAGGGCTGTGCATTGGGTATTCAGCAGGCAGTTGATGAGTTCAAGGCAGGAAAATAATGAAGTGTAACCACAGGGCAGACGCCCTGTGGTTATTTTTTTGCATTTTCATTGGCC
>JAZRJF010000014.1:0-6222 GCA_045645665.1 Lachnospiraceae bacterium
CCTTAACCTCAACCTTCTGCTCAGCCGACAGCTCGTCATTCAACTGCCACAAAATAATATGCTTAACCATGTATGTTCTCCTTTCGCAACAAAATGCACTATCATTGTACCGCAACTCCGCAGAAAATGCAACGACTACCGACGTGACAATCTCCACGGCTCGCTTTGCGAGCTAACACCGTGCCCTCCGGGCACTATCACCGCGTCGCGTGCGATGCTATCACCAAAAAAACCGACTTGTCGAAACAAGTCGGTTTTTTTCCTGGGCTAGCTGGATTCGAACCAGCGGATGCAGGGATCAAAACCCTGTGCCTTACCGCTTGGCGATAGCCCATCATATCTACAAAAAGCCTTTTGCTAAACAAAAGGCTTTTGTAAGGGTGGATAAAGGGATTCGAACCCTTGGCCTCCAGAGCCACAATCTGGCGCGCTAACCAACTGCGCTATACCCACCATGTTCAATTGTAATACGTCCGATGCTTCGGACGAATGTGCCAGAAGGGATTCGAACCCCCGACACACGGCTTAGAAGGCCGTTGCTCTATCCAACTGAGCTACTAGCACACAGAGTGATTACTCACTACATAAACATACGAGCAGTGAAGCACACCGCTCGCATAAGAGCGGGTGATGGGAATCGAACCCACGTATCTAGCTTGGAAGGCTAGTGTTCTACCATTGAACTACACCCGCATATATAAAATGCTGTCTCTAGGATCGGGGTGACAGGATTCGAACCTGCGACCTCTTGATCCCAAATCAAGCACTCTAGCCAAACTGAGCCACACCCCGTTTCAGAAGCGATTTTCATTATATTACGGACCAATCGAAATGTCAACAACTTTTTTTCGTTTTTTTATTTTTGCGTTACACGGTCCTCTTTTCACGAATGTACATGATGACTCCGATGATAATCAGTGCGGCAAAGATTCCTACCGACAACGGAATGCACATCATCAGAAGCATACAAAAAATCTGAACCAATTCATACTCTCCGATAATCGAGTGGCCGTCTACCAGCTTACCGGCCATCTCCGTCCCATTGACCGTAACTGTAGTCGGCTGCTCCTCTCCGTAGCAAAGATACGCCACGCGATTCATCTCGACATTATCGAGAACCTCAACATCCGAATTGATGAGCATATATTCCTTCGGCTCCGTATTCATAAAGCTTCTGGGCGTATACTGAATCAAATAATACTCCTTACCTTCGTGCATATAGCTCTCGCTGCTATGAAGGATAACCTCCAGCATCTTTTCGTAACCGGCCTCTTTGGCATCATCTATGTGTCCCGCAATCACTTCGCCGTTGCGATCGTTCCACATCCACATGGCACCGAAGACCAGCACAACTGCCAGCAGCTGCAAAAATGCAATGGTAAACAGACGCTTTGCCATAACTTCTCTCCTATCGTTCAAATGCATTTGCGCTTCGGATGCAACCCACCCTGCTCATCAATCTCCAAAATCACATAGGTCTTCTCGTGACCCATCTGACGCGGAGACGTAATACTCCCCGGATTGATGAACCAAATGCCCTTCTCTTGAAACATTACGGGCTGATGCGTATGTCCGTAGAGTACTACGTCACAACGTTCCTCCAGCGCCTTAAAATACAGATTCTCCAGTCCGTAGTATATTTGCTGACGATGTCCGTGGACAATCAAAAAACGATGTCCATACCACTCCGCAACAATCTCCCGCGGCAAATCCGTAAAGAAATCGTTGTTCCCGGACACAATCGAGCAAGGTCCGTAAAAACGTGAGCGAATATATTCCTCATCTCCGCACACGTCGCCGCAATGAATCAAATGGTCGATTCCCTTTTCCCTCTCCAGAACCTCGTCCAAGCCCTCACAGCGACCATGCGTATCACTAACAATCAGTAGCTTCATGCATCCCCCTATGGAGTCGTCTTATCTGCAACAAATGCTCCTTTTCGAGCCATCGTTTCTTCGACAAGCACTCACTTTTGAGTTATATTACGCACCCAGAACTCCCTCTCGGTACAGCAGCTCTCTCATCAATCGCAATGCATTTCCGCGATGACTGATGAGATTCTTCTCCTCCGGCGAAAGCTCAGCCGTAGTCTTTTCGTATTCAGGTACGTAGAAGATCGGATCGTATCCGAAGCCGTTCTCACCGGCCGACTCATAGGCAACCTCGCCCTCAATTGTGCCGCGGACAACCCACTCTCGTCCGTCCGGAAGTGCCACCGCAATTGCGCATACAAAGCGCGCAGTTCTCTCCTCCGGCTTGGCATCCGCAAGCTGATCGATAATGTATTGATTCTTTATCGTATAGGAAGTATCCTCGCCGAGAAAACGTGCGGAATATATGCCCGGCGCCTTATCCAAATAGTCTACCTCAAGACCGGAATCGTCTGCCATGGACATCTCGCCGCTTATACGACATACTTCTCTTGCCTTAATCAAAGCATTTGCCTCAAAGGAATCTCCGTCCTCTACGATGTCTGCCGAGATGCCGGCTTCCTTCATCGAAAGAATCTCCAGCGAATCTCCGCCCAAGATTGCACGAATCTCAACCATCTTATGCTCATTGCCTGTTGCAAATATCAAACGTCTGTTGCTCATATTCTTCTCCATCCGAAATTGTTACGCATCGTCAAAATGCTCTGCGCCACAGCCTCACATAGCACTGCCATTCAGACACTGCCGACGTCTAGGCCTTACGCGAAACCTCGTCTACAATCGGTCTCGGTGCTCTCGGCGGCTTCGGGCCCATGTACTGATATACATAGGTCTTCAGCATACCGTTATAAATCTTTCTATTCTTATCTGCCTTCCTACCGAGATACTTCTGTGCATCCTCGTAGGACGTAATCAGGTACATCGACCAACTGTCCAGCCCGGAATATACCGTGCCGATCTGCTTATACAGCTCCGGCAAATCCGCCTTGTCCTCCAGTCGCTCACCGTACGGTGGATTCGTAATGATAAAGCCGTATTTCTTCGGATGACTCAGCTCCTTCACCGGTCTCACCTGAAAATGAATCTGGTCTGCCACACCGGCCAGCTGCGCATTTTGCCTAGCGATTTTGATGGCATCTCTGTCGATATCAAAGCCCTGCAGCTGTAGCTTTACATCGCGTCTCTCAAGGCTTCTTGCCTCTTCTCTTGCCGCCTTCCACATCGACTGCGGAATGCGCTCGAGATACTGCTCCGCCTGAAAACTACGATTCACACCGGGCGC
This sequence comes from Lachnospiraceae bacterium, assembly GCA_045645665.1. Taxonomy (GTDB): domain Bacteria; phylum Bacillota; class Clostridia; order Lachnospirales; family Lachnospiraceae; genus ISDg. The sequence goes on from JAZRJF010000014.1 coordinate 3,214, forward strand.
AATGTTGCAACCGATCAGCGCCGCCTCAATCGGAATCGTACCGCTGCCGCAAAACGGGTCCACAAGCACTCTATCTTTGTTCCACGGACTAAGCGAAATGAGGGCCGCCGCGAGCGTCTCGCTAATCGGAGCCTTGCCGACCAACTTACGGTAGCCGCGCTTATGAAGAGAATCGCCCGAGGTGTCGATTCCTATCGTGAATACGTCCTTCAACGCGGATACGCGAATCGGATACGCCGCTCCCGTCTCCGGAAACCAGCTGATTCGATAGCTCTGCTTCATGCGCTCTACAATCGCCTTTTTCATAATCGATTGAATGTCGGACGGGCTGAAAAGCTTACTCTTAACCGATGTCGCCTTCGTCACCCAGAACTTCGCGTCCGCCGGAAGAATGTCCTCCCACGGAAGCTCCTTCGTGCCCTGGAACAGCTCCTCAAACGTCTCCGCCTTGAACTCTCCCACCTTCCAAAGCACACGCTCTGCAGTGCGTAAAAAGATGTTCGCGCGGCAAAATGCCTGTTCATCTCCGGCAAACGTAATTCTGCCGTCCTCCACCTTAATAATCTCGTATCCGAGATTCATAATCTCTTGCTTTAATACAGCCTCCAGTCCAAAATGACAGGGGGCCATGAATTCATATCTTCCCATAGATTCCTCTCAGTCCGGAAAAGTCATTTTCCTACGAACTTCATTGTATAGCCAAAGCCCACAAACGTCAAGTAAAGCTTTTCATCCTGCGGTACCCGCCGAGCAAATTAACCGCATGATAACCTCTCTCCGTCAGATACACCGTAGCCTCATAGCTGTGCATACCGTTGTCACAATACAGATAGTAGGTCCATTTCTCCTCGGGCGTATACGCGCCGCTTATCAGCTCCTCGTAGAGAATGTGCTTTGCACCCGGCAGATGTCCTCGGGCGTAGTCTCGGTCATCCCGAAGATCCACGATGACTGCCGAGGGCATTCCGAGCAATCTTTTATATTGCCTAATGTCCATAGTCGGTACTCTCATCTCTGCCTCCAAACGAGTTCCTACTATATTGTATTCAGCCCTTCCTAATTTGTCCCACCGTTCTCGGCAAATGCTCTGCAGCAAAGAACAAAAAAAGACTGTTACCACTGAGTAGTAACAGTCTTCGTTCCGTGCATGAGAAGATTCGAACTCCCGACACCTTGGTCCGTAGCCAAGTGCTCTATCCAGCTGAGCTACATGCACACGTCTTAGCGACGTTGACTATTGTACAATTGTTTTGCACGAATGTCAAGACCTATTTTAAAAATTTTCGCAAAGGAAACACAGAACCGATAACAAGCTTGCTCGCAGCCTCTTGAAGGCCCTTCGACAAGGCCTGCTTACTCGCCTTTCGAATCAATCCTTCCGTCCTCCTTCAGCATATCGTACAGCTTCTGAGACGTTCCGAATTCCTTTAGGAGAGTATCTACCTCTCGCAGCGCTCGCTCCTTCACGATCTTCGGCTGAAAGCATTTTGTCGCGCGAATCAAAAGGTTCTTCGGCGTGTGCGACATATCAACAAACTCAAGCACCTGTGCCTTGTAGCCACACACCGTCAACAGATTCGCTCTGATTGCGTCGGTCATAAGTGCTGCCATGCGCTCCTTCACGATACCATAGCGAGTCAAAATGGACAGCGACTCCGAGCCCACCTGCCGGTTCAGCTCATGCTGACAACAAGGCACCGACAGAATCAGCTTTGCCTTCCAAGCAATCGCATTGAACAACGCATAGTCCGTGGCCATATCGCAAGCGTGTAGACTCACCACCATGTCCACCGGCTCATCGCTTTTGTACCCGTGAATGTCGCCCATCTCGAAGTGCAAATGCTCGTAGCCGTATTTTTTCGCCGCCGCATTGCAGTTCTTAATAACCTCTTCCTTAAGGTCTAAGCCCACAATCCGAACCTCGCGTTTCTTCAGTTCGGTGAAATAGTAATACAGAATGAACGTCAAATACGATTTGCCGCAGCCGAAATCCAAAATGCGAATCGGCTTGTCCGTCGGCAAGCAATCCACCGCATCTTCCACGAATTCGACAAAACGGTTGATCTGGCGGAACTTATCCTGCATGGAGGCAACTACTTTGCCTTCCTTCGTAAAGATTCCCATGTCCACGAGCGGCGGAACAATGGTCCCCTCCTCGATCAAATAGTTCTTCTTGCGATTATGTTCGTTCCCGTCCGACAACTTCCGGACCCCCTGTGCATTCGTCGAAGCCTTGGCTTGCACCACGCCCTGCGCTTCCTCGGTACGATGCTTGCCAATCTGGAGCTTTCCACCCTTAGAAAGCTTGAATTCCACAGTACTACCGCTGTAGAATACATTGCACTGGCGGTACATCTCACCAAAGAGAGACTCCATATCCCACAGCATTTCCTCAAAAGAGAGGTTCTTATGAAACACCTGCTTTTCGGTGTAAGCCTCGCGCTGATAGCCCTGCTTCTTTTGCACATATACGATTCTGCGATACTCGGTCTCCCCCTTCTTAACGGGGTTGCTGAGAATCGCCTTGCAGATAGGCTCCTGTGCCTGTGTCAAATGCTCCTGTAGCACGTGTTCCTCCTATTTCTCCTGCATTTGCTGCAGTCTTTATCAGCGAATCGCCTCAAATGCTTCACCGGCAATCTCGATCGTCTCCGCAATATCCGCATCCGACAATGCCGCATTGATAAAGTGATTATGATGATTTGTAAAGAAGACTCCTCTCTTCACACATTCCGCAATCCATCTCTGGTGCAGCATCAGCGACGGGTCGTCCGCTATTCTCAGATAAAACAGCGACGGCACGCCGGTTACGTGAAGGTCATAGCCGTATTTCTGCGCAACCTCAATCAGTCCGTTTTTCAGTGTCGTACCCTTGTCAATCAACAGTTTCGGACATCCGATTCTCTTCAGCTTCTCAATACAAGCGATGCCGGCCGCAAACGGCACTGCGGACATCCAATAGCTACCCGTATAGGACATGCCCGAAATCGTGTTCTTCAAAAACTCCTT
>JAZRJF010000015.1:0-3178 GCA_045645665.1 Lachnospiraceae bacterium
CGCACGATAACAGCCGTAGATCTTATTGTTCTTAATCTGCGTATCCAAGGACGCATGCAGCTTAATTCCCGCCACTTCCGCACCGTGGAATATGCGCTTGTGATGTATATTGTAGATGGTATTTCCCTCAATGGTACTGAATGCACCACCCAAATGACCTACTACGCCTGCCTGCTCGCAATCGTGAATGACATTGTTGCGCACAATGTGACTTCCGATGTTGTCCTTGTGCCAGTTGCCTTGAAGGGCATGGAAGATTACCTCCTGCTCTCTCTGGGTACCACCCTTGCCTTTTCCCTTCGGTCCTCTGTCATGTCCGCCATCCAAGTCCTTGCCGAGACTGACGCCCACGCATTTGGTCTCGAAAATCAAGTTGTCTTCAATAATCCAACCCTTGCTCCAGTGAGGACCGATCATTCCCTCCTGCAGTGCCGTCGGGGGTGCCCACTGCGGCGATGCCTGACAAATCGTAAAGCCCTTTACCGTGATATAATTGAGTCCTGTCTTTTTCGGCCAGAAGCAGAACGGACGAACCGCAATTTCTACATTTTCCTCTCTCGGATCAGCCGTACCGAAATTAGCCCAGAGCTTTGTTGTCTTCTCTCCCGCTTCCGCGTACCATACAAGCTTCGAATCCTCCGGATACTTCGCCTGTGGCCAAACCTCGGGCTCGCGCAGCTTCTCTACCGATTCTGCCTCGTACAAAGACTTTCTGTTCAGATACACATCACCGAGATGGGGTACAAATGCCCCTTTAAACAGCCAGTCTCCGCACAAGTCCTCTTTGAACGGGTTGCGCTCCGTGAACAAGCTGTTATCCACCTCGGCACTCCATACCTGACCGCCTTCATTCGTCCAATCCGTTACCGGCTCCGCACCGCTAATCACTACCTCTCCGTCTCCGGCAGACTGATACACGATTCTCGCATCCTCGGTTCCGCCGTTTGCAGGACTTACCCACTCTCTATACACGCCTGCATGTACCACAACAACATCCCCTGCCACAGCAATCTGCGCCGCACGAGAGATGGTCAAAAACGGCTGTTCCTTTGTTCCCAAAGCCGCATCGTTGCCTGTCTTCGCTACATGATACTCCATAAAATCCTCCTTATTACATCACGGTTTTTGCATTTCATTCATTATACCACATAAAAGCTCTCAGCGACACTCCGATTGTCACCGAAAAAACTACGCAGAAGGCAGTTTTGACAATAATACTACCGATTCGACGTGTCCCGTGGCAGCAAACATGTCCACCATCTGCACCTGCTTTACTTTATAGCCTGCCTCCTGCAGCGCCACTAGGTCATTTGCCAGCGAGGTAGGCTTGCACGAGATGTAGACCATCGAATCCACACCGTAGTCGATAATCTTCTTCAGCGCCTTCGGATTCACACCCTCGCGAGGCGGGTCGATGACGATGAAATCGGGGCGTTCCTCGATGACGTCGAGCATCTTCAGGACGTCGCCCGCGAGAAATTCGCAGTTGGTGAGGCCGTTGAGCTTCGCATTTTCCCGAGCGGCGATGACCGCCTCCTCAATTAATTCCACGCCGATGACCTTCTTTGCCACGGGCGCCAGCAGCTGACCGATGGTGCCGGTGCCGCTGTAGAGGTCGAAGATGACCTTGTCCTTCGTCTCGCCGACCATGCGACGTGCCACGCTATACAGCACCTCCGCGCCGAGCGAGTTCGTCTGGAAGAAGGAAAATGGACTGATTCGGAACGTAAGCCCCAACAGCTCCTCCGTAAAATAATCCTGTCCCCACAAAAGCTCCGTGCCTTGGTCGGTGATGGTGTCGCCGGCGGTATCATTTGTCGTATGCAGAATGCCCACCAAGTCTCCCGTGAGTTCGAGCGCGCGAAGTGCCTCCACCCAGCCGTCCAGCGAGCCGGTAAGCTCGGAGGTCGTAATCAGGTCCACAAGAATCGCGCCGGTCTTCTGCGCCTTTCGAACAAGCAAGTGACGAAGCACGCCCTCCTTGCGCATCTTGTGATAGTACGGAAGCCCCTGCTCTGCCATATAGTCAAGCGTTGTCTTCAAAATCTTGCGAAAATCCTCGTCGACAATCTGACATCCCGTCGTCGTCACGATGTCGTAGAAGCTACCCTTCTTGTGCAATCCAAGCGCCAGCGGTCCGTTCATATACTCATCGCCGAACGAAAACTCCATCTTATTGCGGTACTCCCACTGCTTCGGGCTACCGAGGATCGGCAACAGCTCATAGCTTCCTTCCGGCACCACCTTCGACAGCAGGCGCAGCACCTGCTCTTGCTTCAGCTGCAGCTGCTCCTCATAGGGCAACGTCTGCAGACTGCAACCGCCGCATACGCCAAAATGCGGACACGGGGGTGTCGCCGTCTCCAGCGGGCTCTTTTCCAGCACCTGAAGCAACATTCCTTCGCCTTTTTCCGTTCCGGTCTTCTTCACACGATACTCAATCTTCTGTCCGGGAAGAACCCCCTTGACCATCATCTTGCGGCCCTCATCGATTACGACTCCTTTTCCGGAAAACTCGGTGCGCAATACCTCTCCGGTTCTAATCTCGCCACGCTTCATATACAACTCTCCTGACCTTTATTCTAACAGTTCGACTGTCGATTCGCATTTTCCAAGCACACGATTTATTCGCGTGCCTCAAAAATAAAAATAACGCTTTACTTTAGTTCTGTAAAGTGATACAATATGAATGTTAATACAATAATAACATTCCATTTTGATTATAATATCTTGATTGGAGGATTACAATATGGGAAAAGATATTCATACCCCTTCTGTTGATAAGCTGTTTCGTGCCATCCTTACGCTCGAGTCGTTGGACGAGTGCTATGCATTTTTCCAGGATGTCTGCACGATCAACGAGCTTCTGTCCGTTTCGCAGCGTTTTGAGGTTGCTACGATGCTTACCGAAGGCAAGACCTACATCGACATTGCCGAGCAGACCGGCGCTTCTACCGCGACCATCAGCCGCGTGAATCGCTCGCTCACTTACGGCAACGACGGCTACGAGCTCGTATTTGCCCGCATGAAGGAAGAAGAATAATCAACAACAAAGGCTGTGTTCCGAACGGAGCACAGCCTCATTTTTTATGCTTTAGTTCTCCCCCTGCTCGGGTTCTTCCTCTGTCTTAAGCAAATCATCGATAATCTTCTGTATCATCTGCTTCTTAAGGTATAC
>JAZRJF010000016.1:0-63040 GCA_045645665.1 Lachnospiraceae bacterium
TGCACGAAGCGTCTCCTTAAACCCTTTATCGGGTATCGCTTCCTCACGTCCTGCCACGAAAGGCGAAGCGGGGGCTCTCCGCTCACGGGGCTTCGCGTCTAGCTCCGCCATGGCAGGTTCGTCATAGTCGTGGCTTTTGCACTGTCCGAAGCACGAAGTGCAAGTTTGCAAAAGCAACGAGATAAACTATGACGGAGCTGACATAGGAGCGTAGCGGGCCTCGTGCACGGAGAGTCGCGGTGTCGGTGGTTGATGTAGAAGGACGCGGAGCAAGCATATCCACAAACCTTCGCTTGAGATGGGCCGGCAGGACGTGAGGAAGCGGCCCCGACAGGGTGTCGGAGCCGCTTCGTGGAGTTTAAGTCGGTTTTATTTTTGGAAATGTGCCAGGCGCTCTTCCACCTGCTGCATCATTGCCGTATACTTCTCGAGCTTCGCCTTCTCCTCAGCCAGCTTAGCCTCCGGAGCCTTCTTCACGAAGTTCTCGTTCGAGAGCATGCCCTGAACGCGCTTCAGCTCGCCGGTGAGACGTGCCTTTTCCTTCGTGAGACGCTCGATTTCCTTCTCAATGTCTACGAGGTCAGCAAACGGAATGTAGATCGTTGCGCCGGGGATTACTACGGATACAGCGTCCGGATCGATGCCGGTCTTGTCCTTTGCAATCTCCACTTCACTGGCACTACCGAGTGCCATGAAGAATACGCGGCTGCGCTCAAAGGTACCAAGCAGCTTCTCAGACTCGGATACTACGTATACCTTCGCCTTTCTCGACGGAGGAACGTTCATCTCCGTACGGAGAGCACGCATAGCGGTTACTGCCGTCTTAATGAGCTCTACATCCTCTTCCTCGGTTGCAAATGCCCACTTCTCCTCGAATTCCGGCCAAGCGGAAATCATGATGGAGGTGTCGTCGGTGCAGGTTCCCTCTGCGTCCTTAAGCGTGCGGTAGATTTCCTCGGTAATGAAAGGCATATACGGATGCAACAGCTGCAAAGCCTTTGTGAGAACCGTACGAAGGGTCCAGATTGCTGCCTTCTTGCTTTCCATATCCTCGCCATACAGACGCGGCTTTACCATCTCAATGTACCAGTCACAGAACTCTTCCCAAATGAAATCGTAGATCTTGCCTGCCGCGATACCAAGGTCGAAGTTCTCCATGTTCTCGGTTACGGACTTAACAAGAGCATTTGCCTTAGAAAGAATCCACTTATCAGCATCTGCAAGCGTGTCGGCGGATACCTCGGTAACCTTGCCTTCCTCGCCCATTTGCTCCATATTCATCATGATGAAACGGCTTGCGTTCCATACCTTGTTCGCAAAGTTACGGCTTGCCTCAACACGCTCCCAGTAGAAACGCATGTCATTTCCGGGTGCGTTACCGGTAATGAGCGTAAAGCGAAGTGCATCCGCGCCGTACTTGTCAATTACCTCGAGCGGATCGATACCGTTTCCGAGCGACTTACTCATCTTGCGACCCTGAGAGTCACGTACCAAGCCGTGAATGAGTACCGTATCGAACGGTGCCTTGCCACAATGCTCGATGCCGCTGAACATCATACGGATTACCCAGAAGAAAATGATGTCATAGCCCGTTACGAGCGTATTGGTCGGATAGAAGTAATCCATCTCCTCGGTCTTCTCCGGCCAGCCGAGTGTCGAGAACGGCCACAATGCGGAGCTGAACCAAGTATCGAGCGTATCCGGATCCTGACGCATGGGCTTGCCACACTTCGGACATACTGCGGAATCGTCCTTCGTTACTACCATCTCGCCACAGCTATCGCAGTAAAATGCGGGAATTCTGTGACCCCACCACAGCTGACGGCTGATACACCAGTCGCGAATATTTTCAAGCCAGTGATAGTAGGTCTTATCAAAATGCTCGGGTACGAACTTCGTCTCGCCGCTCTTTACCGCCTCGATTGCGGGACCAGCCAAAGGCTCCATCTTTACGAACCACTGCATCGATACGCGAGGCTCTACCGTCGTTCCGCAACGATAACAGGTGCCTACGTTGTGGCTGTAGTCCTCGATGTCCGTAAGGGCACCGCACTCCTTCAGATCCTTTACGATTGCCTCACGAGCCTCGTAACGATCCATTCCGGCATACTTCGGATACTCGTCTACAATCTTAGCGTCCTCGGTAAGTACGTTGATTACCGGCAGGTTGTGACGAAGTCCAACCTCGAAGTCATTCGGGTCGTGTGCCGGCGTAATCTTTACAACACCGGTACCGAATTCCATGTCTACGTAGGAGTCCGCAACAACCGGAATCTCACGACCAACCAACGGAAGAATTACGGTCTTTCCGATGTAATCCTTATAGCGAGGATCCTCCGGATTTACCGCTACCGCCGTATCGCCGAGCATCGTCTCGGGACGGGTCGTTGCCATCTCAATATAGCCACTGCCATCTGCGTACGGATAGCGCAAATGCCAGAAGTGTCCTGCCTGATCTTCGTACTCTACCTCTGCATCGGAGATCGTCGTCAAGCAGTGAGGACACCAGTTTACAATACGATTTCCGCGGTAGATAAGGCCCTTGTTGTAAAGCTTAACGAATACCTCTTTTACGGCCTTGTTGCAGCCCTCGTCCATCGTGAAGCGCTCTCTGTCCCAATCACAGGAGGAACCAAGCTTCTTCAGCTGCGATACGATTCTTCCGCCGTACTGTCTCTTCCACTCCCATGCACGCTCCAAGAAACCGTCACGTCCGAGATCCTCCTTCGTAACGCCTTCCTTCTGCATCGCCTCTACGATCTTCGCCTCGGTAGCGATGGATGCGTGGTCCGTTCCGGGAAGCCACAGTGCCTCATAGCCCTGCATACGCTTCTGACGAATCAAAATGTCCTGCAACGTATTGTCCAATGCATGTCCCATGTGAAGCTGTCCCGTAATGTTCGGGGGCGGAATCACAATCGTGTAGGGCTTCTTCTCCGGATTTACTTCGGCATGGAAATACTTCTTATCCTGCCACAAGCGATACAACCGGTCTTCAATGTCTTTCGGGTCATAGGTCTTAGCCAGTTCTTTCATGATATACCTCCTAAAAATTCTCCGCAAATGCGGGTTACTATATGTGTGTTCTGAAGTTCGGCTTCTACCCACGCGAGAGTCTGTCCTCGCGTAGTGCTTTGATGTACAAAACATCAAAAAAGGTCCTTCATCGCTAAGGACGAAGGACCGTGGTACCACCTTAATTCACAGGCAAATGCCTGTCTCTTACGCAGCTCTGTCAAGCCACTCGTCTGTAACGGGACTTCCCGGAGACTCCTACACAATGCAAGCACCGACTGCTGCACATTCAGAATCTCTGCTCCGAAGCTACCTTCCGTGATCTTTACCGAAGAAGCCTTTCAGCCTTGGGCCTCTCTCTCTGACGGATACCAACTCACGTACTCCTCTTCATCAACACAGGTTTCATATGTTAGGACTACTGTAGCCTACAATAAAGCATTTGTCAAGAGTTATTTTTCTCTATGCTTCTCGGTACGTCTTTTTCAGGCGTCCGATGGTCTCGTCCAGCATCCACCAAAAGTCTTCGCTGTGCTCGTCGCTCTTGTCCTTGACCTCCATCAAGCGCAACACATTGACGTATTCCGGCGAGTACTCGCGATTCTCTTCGATAAAATAAAACTGATTTTCCACGCGGCGCATGACATCCGCCTCGTGATAATATTCGTTGAGCGCGCGGTTGAACTCCTCGTTCATCCCACCGAGCTTCAAGGCGTAGAGATACTGGCACAGGCTTTCCTTGTCATTTGCCTTTTGGTACGCCTGAAGAAAATACTTCGACGCTCCGGTGAAGCGGCCGTTCTTCGCAAGCAGCACCGCCATGTTGTGAAATGCGAGACCTTGCGACGCATCGTCCAGCTGTCCGAACTCCTTGTCATCCAACAGACTTCGGTATTCCAGCGTTGCCTCGCGAAGCTTTCCGTAGCGCAAAAATGCATCCGCGTGTCGCTTCTTTCGCTCAATCGGCAACAAATCAAAATACAAGTCGATCTGCGCAATCAGGTCATTGATCTCTTCCTGCGAGTAATAGTCCGTGCTACAAAAGATCGATACCGCAATGTCCTTGAGGCCTGCCTCGTGCTCCATCAGCTGATGCAGAAACTCGGCGCGCTCCTCCATTCCGAGCTCACTTCGTATCCAAGGCACAAGCTGGCGCTCCGCCAAATCCTCCTCCATCGTCTCGATGTTGTGGTACAGATAGTAGCATAGCTCCTCCATCGTGTACACAACCGCTCCGGTGGATTGAAAATAAAACGGCGTCTTTGCTTTATTACCAATACAATAAATCAATCGTCCCATACGAGCTTCCTTCCGTTACCGAGTTCGTCCGCGCACAAGCTGCGCGGCCACTCTTAAGTCGCCTTCTCCGATCAAATCGGAATTACCTTTTCCCATACACGGTATGTATTCTCATAAAACTGTCCGAAGCCCAAATCCTTCACGGTCAGCACCGCAGTATCACGGTCTATGCAAGTGACCGCTATCGATACACGCGTCGTCTTGTTCTCGCGTCGATTCAGGTTGCGCAGACTCAGCACCACGTGCTTCGTCTCCTTTCGTACAGCATGAAATATCGTAAAGAACACCTCGTCCGTATCGTCCAAGATGCCGACGGTCTTTGCGTTGACCTCAGACCATTTGGCTCCGGCACGCACCATCGGATAATCCGCGATGTGGTTGTCCTTAAACATTCGAATCGAGATGGTCGAGCGAATCATATCGTCCGTCAAGAAGAGAAAATCCTGCAGCTGCTCGCTTCCTCCGTACAAGGCGCGATATACAGCGCCGGTCGCGTAAAGGTTCTGTCCCTTGAACACGCGTCGGCCGGTACACAAGGACTTCAGCACGTCATCCGACCAGTTGCCCTCAAAGCCCTTGCCGGTTACGTAGATGGTCGATAAAATCTGCCTCTGAATCACCTTGTCCGTCACGTTGCGGAAGCAAAATGCCAGCTGATTGTCCGGCATCGTCTCGAGCATGCCCGCATCCATCAAGTCGCTCAAATCCGCCGTCTGCGACGATACGGTAATCGGTGCAAACTTACGGCTGACCGAGAGTTGGTGGTAAAACAGGCCGTTCTCGTTGAAATCAAAAAGCGCTACATCATTTGTCCAAAGCTCTTTCTTCTGACACACGGAGTAGTACATAAAGCTTGTGATGTACGGCTGGAACAGCACTCGCTCCTGCTTGATGCCGATTGCCTCAAGCGCCGCCAGCACCGCACGCTCTACCTTCGCATCCTCCTCGCGCATCGTTACGACAATCTGCTCGATGTTGTCCTGCAGATAACGCTGTCTGAGAGCGGTGAAGGTCTTTCGGATAAATCGCTCCAAAAGTGCCTGCGCGGTGAATTTCGTCTCGAAGATTGTGATCTCCTCGCCTCGCAGTACCTTTCCGACGAGGTCCGATACAAATACGCCCGCGCCGCGATTTGCGCAGCGAATTGCCTCCTCGCCGAACAACCAATCCTTCGTGTCGCTTCGGACACAGAGTACCGTAGGAATCAAGACATGCCCATTGCTTGGGGTAATACTGACAGACTCCGGCTCTTCCATGCCGCGGCTCACGCTAATCTGCGTCGCCTCACGACCGAGGTCGTAGCCGATAACCAGATTCTTTTGCTCCATGCTGGGTCACTCTCCTTTCCTACTCCTCCGGCCATTTGGCATGAAAGAGCTGTGTAATTGCAAATTCGTTCTTCGTATATTCGTTCAACAGGCTCACCGCAAGTTCCTTGTCCTCGCCCTGTCTCGCCTCGATAATCGCATTGATCTGCGCATAACGGCTCTTCGATCCGCCGAGATTCTGGCTTCCGCCCTTCAAAAGAATCTTCTCCGTCGTCACCGTCTCGCCGTCGCCCTCGTCCACGACTACGTATTCCGTCGTCTCGCCGAGGAACAATATCAGCTCCTTGACAAAGATTCCATGGCAAATGTCGCGCATCGGAACCTCCTTCAGCTGACGCTTTCCGGCCTTTCGATACGAGTAGCGAAGCGTCACGCGATGCTTCGGATTCGTGCGATATTCAATCAAATGCTTGTCTTCCAAGCTTTCCGGCAGCTTGAAATACTTCGAGAAGCGCAAGAATGCCGGCAGCACCTTGCCGCGCGATTCCATACGCATCAGCCAATACTCCGCAAATTCAATGTCCTCCTGCGAAAGCTCGGGCATTCCGGAGTACAGCTTGAGAAGCGCCAGTGCACACACATCTTCCTCCTCGCGATATACGTTCTTGCGCATAATCGCAATCGTCGTCTCGCCCATCGGCACATCCGACACGAGGTATTTGTACGCGATATAGGTTGTAAATGCTCTTACGAGTCGTGAGCTTCCTCCCGTACGATCCAGATGGCGTAGCGCCTGCTCGCCGTACGGCAAATACGACTCCGTGAACAAAATCTGAGCCAACAATCTTTCGTCGAGCTCTCGCGTCTCCAACTGCTGCGTAGAAGCTTCCTTCCACAGTCGGTACAGCCCCTCCGTCGTGCCGCGGTAGTGCGTCACCAGGTACGCCACAATGCGCTCGTGACGTCTGCCCTGCTCAAATACATAGTGCATCAGCTCCGTCAGACGGGCATCATTTTTCTTCTCGTACTCCTTCGCGATGTTGACACAAAGCTTCTCCAAAAGGCGAAGCTCTACTTCCTTATAGCCATAATCCGCGAGTAGCTCAAGCGCGCGGTCGTATTGTCCTCTCAGAATCAACAGACCGATCAGCTTACCTCTTTGCTTCTCGGGAATTCCTCCGAAATTCAGGTCGCGCAGGAACTCCTCCATGCGCTCCTCCTGCACGTTGTCGTAATAGTACAGCACGAGTGTGCGTACCAGCTCCTCACGAAACTCCTCGCGAAGTCCCGGCAGTCGACACGCCTGATTGCGCCAGCCGATTGCCGCCGCATCGTAGCGACGCTCCGTCTGTGCTCTCGCAGCCAAATGCACCAACAGCATATTGCTGTCCGGCGTCAAGAAGGTGTCCTCTCGATACAATCGATCCACGTGCATCAGCTTGTGGTCTTCGTACTCCACACCGCTGAGATAACGGTTCTGGTTGCCGTCCATCAACGCAATGACCGCCTGCTCGGTAAAGATATCAACCTGCGCCACGCCGCCGATCAACGGAACGACGACCTCCTCCTGAAGCTCTCTATGTGACACGCATACGTAGCGAATGTTCGGTGCCTCGCAGCGAATCACATGGCGAAATGCCACTTCGGGCAAATGCTGCAACGCCTCACCACGCACCGCTTCGTCGGTCAAGCAGTCCTCGTACAGCACTGCAAGACAGTCATCATTTTTCTTGTTGCGCATCTGTGCCAGCGCGTACTCGTGAATCCTCTCGCGATACGACTCGTACACCTCCGGCTCGCTGCGCTTATGGGCAACGATGCTCGCATACAGATACGACAGCTTCTTATCATTTAGCTTACTGTTGTACGAAAAGTATGTATAGATATTCGGGTCCAGCACCTCGTCGATGTCCGGTGTCTTCGTGTAGATGTAGTACTCGTACAGCTCCGGAATGCGCAGCTGCTCCTCTACACCGCGGCGATACCACTCAGCATAGCGGCTGTCCTTCAGTCGTGCACGAATCAACAGCTGACAAAGCGACGACAGTGTCTCAATTCGACGGAACTGACGATAAATCTCCGTAAGCACCTTATAATGCTTCCGATCAAACTCGCGCAAGCGCTCCGCAAGGTAAGAATATTGCAGCGCAACCTCTTGCTCCAAATACTCGTGCTTCAAGGCAAATGCCAAGGTAAGCACTTCAAAGTCCCCTGCCTCGTGAAGAAGCGACGGCTCTGCATTCAGCACCTTTGCCGCCTCGAGGAACAAAAGCGGGGAGTTGCATCCGTTGTCGTAGATGCCTCGCAGCTCGTCCAGACGCAGTCTGCGATTCTTTCCGTAGCGCTCGTCTAAGCGCAGCAAAAGAAGTGCGGGAAGGACGCTTCTCTGCGCTTCGTTGCACAGGATATACAGCTGCTCCATCATCTCCGCCTTGCTGCCCGCCATACGCTCTGCCTTCAAGTACAGATATGCCGCCTTGCAATCTACCGAGGCCGACTTGTATTCCTCCTCGGTAATCGAGCGCAGCAATGCATTTGCCTGGCTCTCCTTGCCCGCAAGACGATACAGGTGAATGCGATACAGACGCTTCTCCAGCGTGTCCTCCGGCGAGTATGCATCGGTCTTTGCGAGCAGACCCTCGGCCTCCGCTACATAACGACCTACCGGCAGCTTATTCATCCGGTATTCCAGGAAGTTCTCAAAGATTCTTACGAGCAGCTGCTTTCTCTGCAGTCGTTGCTCGCGCTCCTGCGGCATCGGATACGGCTTACTGCACACAATCGGAAGCTCAATCCGCTGGTTGCCGCCCTCTATAATCAACGCACCGTAGTGCTTTCCATAGCCCATCTGATCCGGAGCAATCACAAAGCGCAGGTCAAAGGTATTGCCGCGAAAATGCTCCATCGTCACGTGCTCAAGCTCCGGCACCAAAAACGGAACCGTGCTCGTTATCTGCAGGCTTACGTAGCCCATCGTATTTCTCACAAGCGTTACGTGGTCGGCAAAGCTCGCCGTGCCAACCTCGTACTCGAGCTTTTCTTTGTCGCACTGTACATACTCGCTCAGCTTCTTACCGGTCGTTACGAGGAACTGCTCCAGAGCATTTTCCTGCGAACCGCTTCTTCCGAGTACCTCGTACAGGAATTCGTGCTCCGGCTCGTGATAGCGCAGGAACTGCAAGAATTCCGTGTCTCCGAATACCTTTACCGCCTCAGACCACTGACGTCTGGCCAGAATCGCAAATTGCTTCAGGTCGTCTACGCTGCCCTCTGAGGACGCAAGCGAAGGCGAAACGACATAGATGCGATAAGGCAGCTTCTCCTCACCGCAATCCGTAACGAAGGTCAGCTCGCCGATGCGCTCCGTCTTGTCCGCAAGGAGCTCGGCATGAACCGTCAGTCGAATCGCATTTTCCGTGCCGACAAACTGGGGAGTCGTAACCTCCACCAAGCGGCTGTCGCTGTATACAAGGCCCTTCATGGACTTGCCCGCACTGTTGCTGATGATTACCTGCGCATTTGCCCGCTTGCCGGCCTCAACCGTCACGTCAAGACGGCGCACGCTAAGAAGAATACGCGGGAGCTCGTATTCGATCAGTCCGTTCGCAATTCTTCCTATCTTCTCCTTCATGGTAACCCTCCGGCCGAATGGTTTCGGCGTGTATTATTCGGTAATTTCTTTGATGGTTTCATCTCCTTCGAGACGATACACTGCGCTTCCGTCCACTGCCACGTAGTACATGCCGGCGAGATAGCCGTCCGGATGCAGCAAATTGATGCAGTAGCAATCCTTAGAAACAATCATCGTAGTCCAAGAATCCAGCTCCATCGTGTATTCCTCGATGTCCAGCTCCAGTCCGAGACGATCCGCAGACATCGACTTAAGCAGTGCAACTGCCTCGTCCTCGGTCAAGGGGCCGTCCTCCTCGGGTGCCTGCGTCGGCGTAGGTGTCGGAGATACCTCTTCCGTCGGCGCTACCGTAGGCGTCGGCGACACACTCGGCACATTCGTCGGTGCCTGTGTCGGCGTAGGCGTCAGCGTTACCGGCGGCTTCACACCTCCGGTCGGTGTCGGACTGATATAGGTCTTATCCTTTCCAATGGAATCTATCGCACAGCTGCCAAGACCCAAAATCAAAGCAACTGCAAGTACTGTCAAAACAATCTTCACATTCGTTCTCATACTTCCTCCTTATCTACCTGCGCCATTGCGCAATACCCCAAAATGATTTTACCACATCTGCGACGCTTTGTATAATGTTTTTTTCTGCGCGGGAATAAGTACCTGCATCGCATTTTGCTCTTTGCGAAAATGCACAAAAAAATGACCATAACCCCGTATGTCGGAATTATGGTCATTCCTATATTCGCACATCAAATAATTCTATCGATTATGCCAACTTAGCCTTTGCGGTCTCACAAAGCTTTGCAAAGCCCTCTGCATCGTTGATTGCCATCTCGGAAAGCATCTTTCTGTTGATGGAGATCTCAGCGAGCTTCAAGCCGTACATGAACTTGCTGTAGGAAAGGCCGTTCATTCTGCATGCTGCGTTGATACGAGCGATCCAGAGACTTCTCATCTGTCTCTTTCTCTCCTTACGACCAGCAAATGCGGAAGTAAGTGCACGCATAACGGACTGCTTAGCTACTCTGTACTGCTTAGATCTTGCGCCTCTGTAGCCCTTTGCCAACTTCAATACTCTATTGTGCTTCTTCTTAGCGTTCAAGCCGCCCTTAATTCTTGCCATTGTTCTAGTCCTCCTTCAGACGATTGATTCTTACAGATACGGTAAGATCTTCTTAATATTCTTTTCGCTAGCAGCGTCGGTCATCGTAGCTTTTCTAAGATTTCTCTTCGTCTTAGCAGACTTCTTCGTCAAAATGTGCTGCTTGCCGGCCTTCATTCTCTTAAGCTTGCCGCTTCCGGTCTTGGAAAAACGCTTTGCAGCAGAGCTGCTTGTCTTCATTTTAGGCATAATCATGTCCTCCTATAGATAAATATTTCTTTCCTTACTTCTTCTCGGTTAAGATAACAACCAGGCTACGACCCTCCATCTTCGGAGCCTTGTCGATGGAAGCGATGTCACTGAGCTTCTCGCAAAATGCCATCATAATCTCCATACCTGCCTGCTGGTGCGCCATCTCTCTTCCGCGGAAGCGGAGCGCAACCTTTACCTTGTTTCCCTTCTCGATAAACTTACGAGCGTGACCTGCCTTTGTGTTGAGGTCATTGTCTGCAATGTTCGGGGAAAGCTGAATCTCCTTCGTCTCGGTCGTCTTCTGCTTCTTCCGGTTCTCTTTCTCTCTGCGCACCTGCTCATAACGGAACTTGCTGTAGTCCACAATACGGCACACAGGGGGCTGAGCGGTCGGAGCAATCTTCACCAAGTCAAGTCCGGCTTCCTGCGCCAGCTTGAAGGCCTCCTTCGAGGACATAATGCCTCTTTGTTCCCCATTCTCGCCAATCAGTCGAATCTCTTTGTCTCTGATCTGCTCGTTAATCATGTAATCGTTGCTAATAGTTCTGCACCTCCTAAGGGAAACCGAATCTCGTTCGGAAAATAAAAAAAGTAGATAATTGAATTATCCACTCACAAATCCATTCCGCAGACGTCCCCTTTCGGAACATCGCAGCAATATAAATCTGTAGACCTCTTCGCCCATTCGCTTGAGGTGAGAGTGGATACTCTGCTTCGTGCCGTCACGTAGACAGCATGGGTATCATAACACACGGTCTAACCGTTGTCAAGGGGAAAATGCAGAAAATTTTATTCGCAGCAACGATCAGAACGGGCCTCTGCCCGAGCCCGTTCCAATGCTACTCCCACACCTCGACGCGATTTGCCATTCGCTCCATCACCTGTCGGTCGTGGGTAATGAATAGGTACGTCAAACTGTACCGATCGTGAAAATCGGCCAGCAACGCAAGAATCTGCTCCTGCACGGTCGGATCCAGTGCGGATACCGGCTCATCCAAAATCAAAATGTCGGGGCGAGACATCATCGCAATACCGATGGCCACTCGCTGCCTCTGACCGCCGGAAAGCTCCGTAATCTTTCTAGTGGCGAAGTCCGCCGGCAAATCAATTGCCGAAAGCATCTCTGCCGCGGCCTCCTTTTGCTCCTGCTTATCCTTGCCTTGATTTCTAAGCGGCTCTCTCAAAAGCCACTCCACCGTCTTGCTCGGATTCAAGCTGCCATACGGGTCCTGGAACACCATACCGATGCGCGCATTTGTCACGATGCGCCCTACCTGCGGCGTCAGCATACCGGTCAAGCAGCGCGCAAGCGTAGACTTGCCGGAGCCGCTTCGACCCACGATACCGAGGATGTCTCCGCGATACATCGTCATCGAATAATTCTCAAGTACCTTCGTTTCGTAGGCAAATGGCTGTCTGCTTCTGCGTTTTCCGTAATATACGTGGAGATGCTGAACCTCGAGCAGCTTCTCCGGCTTCTCCGGCCAGCGCATCCGCTCCTTAAAGCATTCGCCCTCCATCGCCTGCAGAAGTGCCTTCGTGTACGCGTCCTTCGGGCTTCGGAACACTTCCTCCACAGTCCCCTGCTCTACGACGCGTCCCTCGTTCATGACAAGGACTCTTCCGCAGTATTCCTCTACGAGTTCCAGCTCGTGAGAAATCAAAATCATCGCCATATGATGACGCTTTTGCAAATTCCGAAGCAACGAAAGAATCTGGTCTCTCGTCTCCGCATCGAGTGCGGTCGTCGGCTCATCCGCAATGATGAGCTTCGGGCGGTTGAGCATCGCCATCGCAATCATCACACGCTGACGCTGACCACCGGAAAGCTGATTCGGCAAGCTCGCACGAATACGGTCGGTTTCGGTCAGCTCCACCTCGACGAGCATCTCCTCAATGCGGGCAAGCTGCTGCTCCTTTGTGAGCGTTTCCTTGCCGTGAGTAAGCATCTCGCGCATTTGCTTTTCGATTGTCATCGACGGATTCAGCGAGGACATCGGCTCCTGAAAAATCATCGCCAGCGTCTCACCGCGCAGGTCCACAAGGCGACCTCTGTCGATCGTCACGAGATTCTCCATCGACTTCTCAGCGCGAAGCCATACATTACCGCAATAGCCCGCAGCCTCCGGGAGCAAGCCCATAACAGCGAGAGCGGTCATGCTCTTACCACTGCCCGACTCCCCGACGATTCCGAGGCACTCGCCGGCCGCTACGTCAAATGCAACGTCGCGGACAACCTCTTTGACCTGTCCGTGCGCACCGTCAAATGCTACATGAAGTCCTTCGACCTTCAAAATGCAGTCCGATGCCACCTGCGGAGCCACAGTAGTCTGCGGAGTCACAGCAACCTGCGGAGTCGACATCTCCACTGCGTCACCATCGGTCGCGTCAGCGACATGCAGCTCTCTGAGCGTTCTGCTAATCCGTCTTCTCTTCCATACCGGATTGCCCTCGTCCCCTTGGTTGCCGGAAAATGCATCGCTCAACAGCGACACTCCGAGCACCGCAATGACCAAAGCCAAGCCCGGGAAGATGACACTCCACGGAGCCATGCGCAGATAGCTCTGTCCGTCGGAAAGCATACGACCGAGACTTGCGTGCGGCGGCTGTACGCCGAGTCCGAGATAGCTAAGTCCCGCCTCTGCAAGCACCGCATTGTTGAAGCCGACCGCCATCGTAACCAACAGCGTCGCACGGATATTGGGCAAGACGTGCACGAAGATTACGCGCAGACGGGATGCTCCCATGAGACGAGCATTTGCCACATAATCCATCTGCAGCTGCTTTAGCATCTCGCTTCGCACAACTCGTGCAATGCTCGGAACGAACAAAATGCCGAGCGCCACGACAACATTTCGCTGGCCCGTACCGAAGATTCCGACAAACACTAGTGCCAAAAGGATGCTCGGAAATGCAAGCAAGCTGTCGCACACGCGCATGATAATCAAATCAAACCAGCCGCCGAAATACGCCGTCAGCGCACCGAGTGCCGTACCGACGATGGCGCCGAGCAAGATCGTTGCAGCGCCGATGAGCACGGTCGTCTTTGCGCCGACCATAACGCGGCTTAGGATGTCACGTCCGTAATTGTCTGTGCCGAACCAGTGTGCCAACGACGGAGCCATGTTCTTTTCCGCAACCGACATGGCATCCGGATCCATCGGAGTGTGAAGCAGTCCGCACAGCACCAAAGCCACGGTGATTCCGAGGAATACCATGCCACATATGAAATTAAAGCTGCGATACCGCTTCATAATCGTGGAGTCCTTTCTGTTTATTGTTTCGCGAAGCCGACCTCAGCTTCGCCGTGTCTTCGTAAAGCCGGCGTTGCCGCCGCTAAGCCGTTACTTCTCTTTGCCTTCGATCAGTGCATTGATCACAAGCACCGCCACACCCACATACAGCACGATGGCCTGTACGACGTTGTAATCTCGATTTGCGATGGAGGTTACGAGCAGACGCCCGATACCACCTACGCCGAATACCTGCTCTACCACAACGCTGCCCGCCAAAATCTCCGCGGCAATGACGCCGAGGAAGGTGATTGTGGCCGGAAGAGCATTTGGCAACAGGTGCTTAAACATGACCTCCCACTCGCCAAGGCCCTTGCTTCTTGCGGTGCGCACGTAGTCCTTTTGCTTCTCGGACAAAAGCGCGCTGCGCAGGAATCGCACGGTCATCGCAATCTTCGGAAGTGCCACGGCAATGGCCGGAAATACGAGGTACGCAAGGCATTCGCCCAGGTTCTCATTGTACGAGACAAATGCGCCGGGCACGAACAGCTTCAACGTCACGCCGAATCCGATGGAGATCAAGATGCCGAGGAAAAATGCCGGAACCGCCATCAACGTCTGGTTGGTAAATGCACCGACACGGTCGAGCACACTGCCCGGATATCTCGCGAACAGGATGCCGAGCGGCAACGAGCAAAGCACGATGAAGATGCCCGACAACAGCGCCAGCAGCAGCGTGTTCGGAAGCACCTGCAGCAAAAGCTCCGACACCGGCATGCGATATCTCTCGGAATCGCCGAAATCGCCGGTTACCGCGCCTGCGAGCCAACGGCCGTAGCGCACGAGCACCGGGTCATTTAGCCCAAGCTCCTCGCGAAGTGCCTCGATTGCCTCGGGCGTTGCGTTCGTGCCGAGCTTCGCCACAGCGGCGTCTCCGGGAAGCACCTGGAAAGCCAGGAACGTAAAAAAGGAGAGCACCAGTACTGCGGCACACATTAAAAGAAGCTTTTTCAGTGTCTGCATATCGGTCACTCTCCTTTCATGAAATTCTCATCCAAGCGACGAGGGTCGTCCTCGTCACGCCGAGCGATCAAATCACCTCGGCTTACTTATAGTAAATCGTGGACATATCCTGCACGTATACCGGATAGAAGGTATAGCCCGCAAGCTCGGGATTTACCGCTACCATCAGGGACGGTGTCTGCAGGAATACGGATGCTGCGTCCTCTGCGAGGAAGCGCTGCAGCTGCTTGTACAAAGCCACCTTTTCGTCCGTATCTACCGCAATGGCTGCCTCCTTGTACACCTTATCGAACTCAGCATTGCTGTAGTTGATGAAGTTCTTCGGCTTTCCGCCAACATAGTACTTCAAGATGTCTCCGGGTGCCAGCTGCGAATCCAAGCCGATGACCGTCGCCTCAAAGTTGTGGTCCGCATATACGTCCGACAACCACGTTGCCCACTCGATGAGCTGAATGTTCATCGTAATGCCAACGGCCTTCAGCTGCTCTACGAGCACCTCAGCGGTGCTTACGTGATAATCGTAGTTCGAAGGCACCTTCACGGTAAATGTAAAGCCGTCCGCATAGCCCGCCTCAGCCAGAAGCTGCTTCGCCTTCTCTACGTCGTATTCGTACATGTTCGCAAGCGTTTCATCGTAATACAGAGACAAGCCTGCGTAGATGCCGCTGCCGATAATGCTTCCGTAACCACCGGCTACCATGTCGAGCAGTCCTTCTCTATCGATTGCGTGGCACATCGCCTTACGCACGCGAATGTCATCGAACGGCTTCACGGCATTGTTGATGAACAACGCCTGAACAAGGCTCATGTCGCCAACCTCGATGGTGAACTGTCCCTCCAGCTGAGCTGCCTGGTCGGCCGTCAGGTACGGGAAAATGTCGATGTGTCCGGCCTGCAGCTCCAAAAATGCCGCATCCGTACTCTCGGAAATCGCAAAGGTAACCTTCTTCAGGTGCGCCTTTGTTCCATAATAATCATCATTTCGCTCAATGACAATGCTGTCCATTGGCGTGTAGGATACAAAGCGGAACGGACCGGTGCCGATCGGCGCCTTGCTCTGATCCTTATAGTCTTTCGGTACGATGCTGCAGGTAAAGTACCCGATCAGCTCCGTATTTGCCTCCGATAATGTTACTGTAATAATGTCGGCTCCTTCTTCATCGGTGGAGGCGGTAATGTCGGAAATAACAGAAAGCGCAGCAACAACCTGAACCTCCGGGTCGGATTCGTCCAAGCGTCCTGCGCATCGATTTAACGAATATAGCACGTCCTCTGCAGTGACCTCCGCGCCGTTATGGAACTTCACACCCTCTCTCAATACGAAGGTATAAGTCAATCCATCGTCGGAAATGTCGTAGCTCTTCGCTACTGCAGCAAGCAAATTACCATCTTTATCGGGCTTTACTAAGCCTTCAAATATGTTGTATAAGACTTCCTCTGTTCCTGCCGCAACTGCTTTGTGTGGGTCAAGACTGTCCAAATCCTGTGTTATTCCAACTACAACCTGTCCTCCATCTGAAGTATCCTTCTTGCCCTTGTCCGTACCGCCTCCGCAAGCCGTGAGTGCAGTCAAACTCAGTACAACAAGGAGAGCCATGCTAATGAATCGTTTCATAGCATACTCCTTTCAAATGTTTTGACATTGCTATCATATCATCTTTTCCGCAAAATGCAAGCGTGTTTTCTTTCCTCCGAGATCGCCGCCCTTTCTTGAATCCCCGCGCAAGCCATGCTATACTGTTCTTACATTGTGCAAATGTACTGCAGCAACCTCAGTAGCCTTGGCTGCAACGCCGACAACCGACACTGAGAAAACACTTAGGAGATTACGATAGATGAGACGTTCCCGGCCTTTACAACTGCATTTTGCCAAGCTATCCGTGGTGCTCGTGCTGCTTCTCGCACTCACCGGCTGCGGTAGCGTATCGGACCGTGCGCCGAGCGGCTCACCTACGCAAGGCGAATTCCCGACGACGGCACCGCTTGTCGCAACGACAACCCCTACCGTTCCGCCTACCGATGCACCGGTAACGACACCGGGCTCCACGACACCTGGCGACGCGACATCGCCCACGCCTACCGAAGCGCCTACAACGGCACCCGGCACAGCTTCCGGAGAGATTGACCGCAAGGGCTATTCGGCCGACGAGATATTCGCGTATTTCGAAGAGGTTGCTCTGCACGCGGAATTTTACGATGGCGAAACCGCTCCACAGGAGCTTCGCAGGTGGAAAGACGAGATGGTTTGCAAGATCGTAGGCTCTCCGACCGACGAGGACTACGCTTTGCTCGGTCGATTGTTCGATTCGCTGAACGCGATACCGCATTTTCCGGGCATTTGCTTTGAGAACGAAGAAAATGAGGCCAACATCACACTGCATTTTGAGGGCGGCGAGGCTTACGACCGACTTGCGGCGGAGCATGTTGCCTCTGCAACGGATGGTTTTGCGACCTGCTGGTATCAGCCTTCGGAGTACCTCTACTTCAAAGCGGAGATCGGCATACGCTCGGACATCAGCCAGACTGTGCGCAATTCCGTTATCCTCGAGGAGCTCATACAGTCCTTTGGCCTAATGAACGATTCGTATCTCCACGACGACAGCATTTTCTATCAAGATTACAATGAGCCGCAGTGGCCGACCGATTTGGATTGGATTCTCATAGAGCTGTTGTACCGGCCGGAGCTGGCACCGGGAATGACGGTGGAGGAATGCCGCGATATCGTTATGGATATGCTACAATAGAAGGGCATGTACGACGTTCACAAACATTTTAAAAATTTCGACCTTTTCACTCGAAGCACACTGTGCTACACTACTATTAGTATATAATTTCGGAGGAGAACCATGCAAGACATAGATCAGAAAAAAACGGTTTTAGATAATGACGCAGCCATCTACCAGAAGCGCGAGGAGCGCGAGGGCGGGCTTTCCGTCAGAGATAAGTGGAAGCAGCTGGACACGAAGGGCAAGTTCCGTTTCTTCGTAGACTACTACCTCGTTACGGTTGTCATCGTCCTGTTTTTCGCGGCTATTCTCATCGGCGCTTTGTATACGATGTTGAAGCCGAAGCCGAAGGAGATTTCCTATATCGCCGTGCTTGACAACACGATGGACGCATCGCAGATGGAGCAGTTCTTTGACGACGCACTCGAGACGTTCGGTCTGAACGAAAAGAAATTCACAATCACGTGCAACAACGCACTGTTGTCGAATTCCCCGACCGACTTGACCGCAGTCTCCACTTACATGTTTGCCGGCACGGTCGATTTGATCATTGCTCCCGCGAACGCGCTGACTGCATATTGCAATTCGCAGTCCATCTTCCCGCTGGAGGACAAGCTGCCTAAAGACATTGCCGATGCGCTGACCGAGGACGATTATCTGTATGCGGTATCGGAGCAGGACCAGACCTCTCATGCATTTGGCATCCGCCTGACCGACACGTATTTCGGCGAGAAGATCACTCGCTACAACGAAGACATGACCTACTACCTTTGCGTAGTCGTATCCGGAAAGAACATTGAAAATGGTAACACGTGGCGCATGGTTCGCCACATTCTCGGTCTCCCGCAGATCGATTCCTTTCCGACGGAGAAATAACGAACAACAAGTAGGCGTGCAAGACTCAATGAGCCCTGCACGCCGTTTCTTTTTAGAGCATTTGCATAAACTTAAAACAGGCCTCACCCGAAACTACGGGCGAGGCCTTGTTGTATGCTTAGCTATTTACTTTGCAACGATATACTTCTGTGCTACCAAAAGCTCTGCGGAGAGAACCGCACCGCCTGCCGCACCACGCTTCGTGTTGTGGGAAAGACCAACGAACTTGTAGTCGTATACGCTATCCTCACGAAGACGACCTGCGCATACGCCCATACCATTTTCGGTATCGCGGTCCAAATGCGCCTGCGGACGATTGTCCTCTTCAAAATAGGTAATGAACTGCTTCGGTGCGCTCGGAAGCTCCAGCTCCTGAGGAATGCCCTTGAAGTTCTTCCATGCGTCCAAAATCTGCTCCTTCGTAGGCTTCTTCTTAAAGCTTACGAATACGGCAGCGGTATGACCGTCAGCAACGGGAACGCGGATACACTGCGTCGTGATAACCGGACCCTCAGCCTTTACGATAACGCCGTCCTCAATGTGACCCCAGATACGAAGCGGCTCCTGCTCGCTCTTCTCTTCCTCGCCACCGATGTACGGAATGATGTTATCGATCATTTCCGGCCAATCCTGAAATGTCTTGCCGGCACCCGAAATCGCCTGATAGGTCGTAGCAACCACTACGGTCGGCTCGAACTCACGAAGTGCGTGAAGCATAGGAGTGTAGCTCTGAATCGAGCAGTTCGGCTTAACAGCAACGAAACCTCTCGTCGTTCCGAGACGCTTCTTCTGGAACTCAATTACCTCAAAATGCTCCGGATTCAATTCCGGCACTACCATCGGCACGTCCGGAGTCCAGCGATGTGCGCTGTTGTTGGACACAACCGGAGTCTCCGTCTTAGCGTATGCCTCCTCGATAGCCTTGATCTCGTCCTTAGACATTTCCACTGCGGAAAATACAAAGTCAACGCCTGCGGCAACTGCCTCAACCTCGCTTACATCCTTTACGATCAGGTTCTTTACTCCCTCGGGCATAGGGGTAACCATCTTCCAACGATTGCCCACTGCCTCAGCGTACGTCTTGCCTGCACTTCTCGGGCTGGCTGCAACCGTAACTACTTCAAACCAAGGATGATTCTCAAGAAGGGAGATAAATCTCTGACCAACCATACCGGTTGCGCCGAGAATACCAACCTTCAACTTCTCATTCAATACAAACTTTTCTGCCATGATCTATACCTCCAAATAATTAGTAGCTCATTTATTGTATTGTCGCGGGAAATGTTCGTGTTTTTCCCACGCGGACAAATGTCCGTCTCAGTGCTTTTGACATTGTACTCTATCTCAGTTGTTTTTGCAAGCCCTTTTTTGAAAAAATTTTTTATCCCCTGAAAAGAGCAAAAAGTGATAGCGCTTTCAGCGCGGTGATAGTAGCGCAAGCGCTACCGTTTTAGGCGCCGACCGGCGCCGGTTTTAGCGCCCCAAGGGGACGCGGTAAATTACCGGGCTCCGCAAACGATTCCACCACCGCCGCCTCCTGCGGCTAACACTTCGCGCTCTGCGCGATAACACCGACGAGCTTTGCTCGCATATCACCGTCGGCTCCGCCGACTAACACCGCGCAGCTGTGCTGCGCTATCACCGGCTTTGCTTGCAACGCCTATCACCTGCGAGCTTCGCTCGCATATCACTGCAGCCTACGGCTGCCATAACTTCCTAACAGTTCTTCCAGCTCCGCATACGTGCTAATGCCATTCGACATTTGGCGCAGTCTTGCGGACGCGGGATAGCCTGCAAAATACCACGCTACGTGGCTTCGCATTTCGCGCATCGCCAGCTGCTCGCCCTTTGCGGCTTCGCTCGGCGACAACTGCTCGTCTCTGCCGGCTGCGCCGGAGGACAGCTGTCCGCTTTTCCAATCGATCATCATTTTCGCGTGGCGAAGCACGGTCTCGATTACTTCCTCAACGGTTGGCTTCGGCAAGAGAATTCCCTGCTCCATGTATGCCTTGCAGCTCGAGAAAATCCACGGGTTACCCCTAGCCGCTCTCGCGATCATCACACAATCGCAGCCGGTTTCGGTCTTCATCGCCACCGCTTCCTGCGGGGTCGTCACGTCACCGCTTCCGATGACCGGCACCGATACCGCCTCCTTGACCTCGCGTATGCAATTCCAGTCGGCCTTTCCGCTGTAATATTCGCCGCGCAATCTGCCGTGCACTGCGATGGCTGACGCTCCGGCCTCTTCGGCCGCCTTTGCCACCTCTACGGCATTTGGCTGCTCAAAGCCCTTTCGAATCTTAACGAGGACGGGCTTCGACTGTGCGCGCACCATGGCGGACACAATGTCGTACACCTTGCGCGGGTCCTTCATCAGTGCAGAGCCCTCTCCGTTGTTTACGACCTTCGGCACCGGGCAGCCCATGTTGATATCGAAGAAGTCAAATGGCTGCTCCTCCAGCACCTTCGCCTGCTCGCTCATAATGCGGGCGTCCTCGCCGAACAGCTGCAGAGCAATCGGACGCTCCGACGGCTCGGTTTCAATCAGCTCGGCTGTGTTTTTGTTGTGGTACATAACGCCCTTGGCGCTCACCATCTCACTGTACAGCAAACCGACGCCGTGCTCCTTGCATAGACGACGAAAAGGCAGGTTCGTTACACCTGCCATAGGCCCCAACGCCAATTCCGTATCAATTGTTACCTTTCCGATTTGAAAGCTCATGCCCCGCGGCGTCTCCTTTGCTTTTCGTATATCAGCTGCAAGCCCTTCAGCGTCAGCTCGGGGTCGTAGAAGTCGATGGAATCCGTCTCCTGAGAAATGATTCTACCGAGACCACCGGTTGCCACAACGAGCATCTCGTCGAGTCCGGCCTCCTCCTTCACCTTGCGAATGATATATTCCGTCTGACCGATGCAGCCGTACATCAAGCCCGCCTGCATACTTGTGGTCGTATCCTTTGCCATAATCGTCGCCGGCATCTCAATGCCGATCTCGGGAAGCTTTGCAGCCTCGTTCCACAGTGCATTTGCGCAAATGCGTATGCCCGGGCTCGTGATGCCACACTCCAGCGTTCCATCCGGCATAACCAAATCGTACGTCGTCGCCGTTCCGAAATCAATTACCATCAGCGGCTTGTTCTGCGGCTTTCCGTACAGCTCGTAGCCCGCCACTGCGTCAACCACTCGGTCCGCGCCCATCTCCTGCGGATTCGCGATGTTGATGCGAATGCCGGTGCGCATGCCCGCGCCTACCACGATCGGCGTCTTGTCCAAGTATTTGATAATACCCGAATTCAGCGAGTGCATAATTCCCGGCACAACCGATGCCACGATGACTCCGGTGAGGTCGTGATAATCCACACCCTTTGCCTGAAGCAGGTCGCGAATCCAAATGCCGAACTCATCCGACGTACGCGGTAGCTTCGTCGTCATACGAAACGTACCGATGATGCGCTCTTCTTCGAAAATGCCGAACGTCAGGTTCGTGTTGCCGACATCGACTGCCAACAATATATTCTTCGTACTCATAGTTCCTCCCTCGGTATGCGGTTACTAACCGCACGGCTTATTGCAGGTAAAACACCCGATAATACGTCTCCAAGGCTTCCAAAAGCTCTTGCTTGTCGCGCTGTAATCTCTTAATCTCGAGCACGCTTCCGATCTCGTCGTAAAGCAAATCGCCCTCGTCGCTGCTCGCCTCGAATTCCAGATTGCCGTCCTCGTCAAATGCAAGCGTCAGCACTCCACCGACACTCTCCGTGAAGAGCACGCACATAATCTGCAGCTCCTGACGAATCTGTATCGGCAACGATTCAAAGCTTTCGTTGAGATAAAATTTCTGCTCATAGGCACTGCTGCCACACAGCACCAGCTTATCCTGTTCCATAGCATACCCCTTATTTCGCATTTCGTTCACAGCAAAAAGCCGCTACGCTTCGGCCCGTGGTGAAATACCGCCATGCCACGCATCTCATTAGTCGCGGTCGAACTCTCCGAGCGTTGCTACCATCACGGCCTTAATCGTATGCATACGATTCTCAGCCTCGTCAAATACGACGTCCGCGTGCTTCTCGAACACTTCCTCGGTTACTTCATAGCCCTTAACCGCCGGCAAGCAATGCAAAAGAATCGTCGTGTCCTTACCGCTTCTCGCCATCAATTCATCATTTACCTGATACGGGCGCAACAAAGCCACACGCTCAGCGGCCTTATCCTCCTCGCCCATAGAGCACCATACGTCCGTGTAAACCGCGTCTGCATCCTTCACGCCATCCAAATCCGCGGTAATCGTCACGCTACCGCCGCTCTCCTTCGCATACTCACGGCAAAGCTCGACGAGCTCCTCCTCCGGCCACAGGCTTTCGGGTGCCAAAATCGTAAAATGAAGTCCCATCTTCGCAGAACCGATCATCAAAGAATTTGCCATGTTGTTGCGGCCGTCACCGACAAACACAAGGTGCAAGCCCGCAAGCTCACCGAACTGCTCCTGCAGCGTCAGGAAATCCGCAAGAATCTGCGTCGGATGGTACGTGTCGGTCAAGCCGTTCCATACCGGCACACCACTGTAAAGTGCGAGTTCCTCTACGGTCGACTGCTTAAAGCCACGGAACTCGATACCGTCGAACATTCTTCCGAGTACTCTCGCGGTATCCTTCACGCTCTCCTTATGTCCGAGCTGAATGTCGTCATGTCCGAGGTACTCCGGATGTCCACCCTCGTCCACACAGCCGATGGTAAATGAGCAACGAGTTCTCGTAGACGGCTTCTCGAAAATGAGCGCAATGTTCTTGCCCTTCAACGTATTGCCCGTGATGCCCTGCTTCTTCTTCGCCTTCAAGTCCTTTGCCAGCGAAAGCATATATGCAATCTCATCTCTCGTAAAATCCTTGAGTGTTAAAAACGATCTTCCCTTCAGGTTCATAAGTATCCTCACAATCTGTCGCCCCTGCGACGCAAAATCTTAGCAACATGCCATATGGCTATCATATTCTAATAGAACAAAAAATGCAAGTCATCCTTTCGGATAACCTGCACTTTTTTCATATTCCTATATCTCTCTTACTTCTGAGAGGATGCCTCTACGATGCCCGAAGCAAGTCCCGCCATAGCCTGAATCTCGGACGGAATGATAATCTTCGTTGCCTGGCCGTCTGCTGCCTTTGCAAATGCTTCAAGGCTCTTCAGACGAATAACCGCTTCCGTAGGCGCTGCCTCGTTGAGGTAGCGAAGACCGTCCGCATTTGCCATCTGTACTGCCTTGATAGCCTCGGCCTGACCTTCTGCCTCGCGAATGGTAGCTTCCTTCTGAGCCTCTGCACGAAGGATCGCCGCTGCCTTCTCAGCCTCAGCCTCGAGAATTGCGGATTCCTTCTTACCTTCCGCAACGAGAATTGTGGACTTCTTCTCACCCTCTGCGATCAAGATAGCCTCACGACGTTCACGCTCAGCCTTCATCTGCTTCTCCATCGCATCGCGAATTGCTACCGGAGGAATGATGTTCTTAAGCTCTACACGGTTCACCTTGATACCCCAAGGGTCGGTTGCCACATCGAGAGACACTCGCATCTTCTGGTTGATCAGCTCACGAGAAGTAAGCGTCTCATCGAGCTCGAGCTCACCGAGAATGTTACGAAGCGTCGTAGCCGTAAGGTTCTCAATTGCCATAATCGGACGCTCAACACCGTATGCGTAGAGCTTCGGATCGGTAATCTGGAAGAACACAACGGTATCAATCTGCATCGTAACGTTGTCCTTCGTAATAACGGGCTGCGGAGCGAAATCCACAACCTGCTCCTTAAGCGGCACTCTCATCGCAATCCGATCGATGAAAGGCCATTTGAAATGAATACCTACATTCCAAGTAGCCTCATAACCGCCAACACGCTCAAGAACGTAAGCGTAAGCCTGAGGAACCACCTTAATACAAGTACTCGCAACTAAGATTGCAATCGCTAAAATAATCAATACAAGAACTATCGGATCCATAACTTCCTCCCTTTCGTTACTCTGCGCTGCGCGCAGTAATGTTCGGCTTCCTGCCGAAGTGATACGAGCTCTGCTCGTCTATCATCGCCGCTTTCAGCGGCTATCACTCCGCCTCCGGCGCCACAATCAGCTTCACGCCGCTAATCTCAAGAATTCGCACTCTGCTTCCGGCGGCAATCGGCTGCTGATCTTCCTTGCTTCTGGCCGTCCATTCCTTTCCATCCACAAACACCGCTCCGGTCCCGAGTTCGTTGTTAATATCCTCGGTAACACGGCCGATCTTGTCCGTGATGCTGTCCAGATTCGTCTTCGTCCGGCGTGCATTCAGCTTATTGACAAACAACGGTCGAAGCACAATCAGCGCAACGGTGGAGCCAACCAAGAAGATGAACCACTCAAGCTTCGGCATATCCACAAACAAGGAAAGAATACTTGTTACAAATGCACCGGCTGCGAACCAAATCGTCGTCAGCCCCAAAGTGGAGACTTCTACGCCAAGCATAATACACATGACAATCAACCAAAATAACGTGTCCATGATGCCTCCTTATGATACTGAAACGTAAAGCACAATTGCTTGTAGATTAAGTATAGCATACCCGAAATCAAAGCGCAATAGAAAAGTAAAAAATATTTACCTTTTTCGATTCGCACATCATTTTACGATGCGATAGCCCTCTGCCGGTCCGAGATAACTCTGCGGCTTCGGCGCCTCCTCGTGAATCACGGCAATTCTCTGAATGACCATCGCACTGTCGATTGCCTTAATGCGAATCACATTCAAGCCTTCGTCCAGCGGACCCTCTGTCGTGCTGTGGCGAATGTTGTTCATAACGCCCACACACCAAAGTCGGTTGAAGCAGTTGCCTCCGACAAAGCCCTCGGGAATCGATTCGATGATATCCAACATGCCGTCACCGATCTGCACACCGTAGCGTACGTTGCCGCCGATTGTAGACGGATTGCCCGGTGCGAGGAACAGCACAATCTTATAATTCGCGCTCTTCGGCACACACACGTAATACGTCAAGGTCGGACCGTCCTCCTCGGGACTGTACGTCTTCGTCACCGGAAATGCCTTGACCGAGCTCAACGCACGACCGTAGTTGTCGAGCACCTTGTAGGCTGCCTCACCCACTACCGCATTTTCCGCAAAATGCTCTGCCTCAATCAGCAAGCAATCTCCGTCCATGACAAATGTACCGTTCGGGAGTGTTGCCTCCAACTCCTCCGTCAGCCACTCGGGACGCTTTGCGGCAGGTGCCTCCTCGGCTACCTCCAGCATGCTTTCCTCGAATCGCGGCTCGAGATATGCTCTTGCCTCCGGCTCATAGCTTCCGTCGAGCACCTCCTGAAGCAGGTGTGTCGTCGGCGGTGCCGAACCCTCATCATTCCAATTCACAAAGCCAATGTGCTTTGATGACATCATATGATCCCACGCGCCATTTGCCACCGAATGATACTCGCAAATCAAAGCCGCGTCTCTTTCTATGCAGTCTGCTACGAAAGCAGCGTACTTATCCGCTGCCGGATCACGCTGCGCCAACAGCACCTCATTTGCCGCCGCGTAAATCTGCATTTGAATCAAATTCATCGAAGCAACCGTAGGATAGTATACGAGCTCGATGAAGCTGTCAAAGCCTTCGGGAGCAATCTTCGCACGAAGCTCCTCCGCCAAAGCAATGGCACGGTTCGCCTTCGCAAGCACTCTGCCGGCCTCGCGATCTGCCACAAGGTGATATACCCAGCGGTGCAGCATCTCGGGGCGTCTCGTATTATTCAATTTTGTATAGATATCGAGAAGCTCTGCCGTCTTCTCAAGACATTCCTCTAAGTCAGCCTCGGGAAAATGCGGCTCAAACTGCTGTCTTGCCCAAGAGAGACGATACTCTGCAAGACGATTCGGCTGCGTAATTCCATAGGTGTCATAATCGTATGCCAAATCCATAAAATACGTGAGCGGAAGCTCCTGCGGCTTCAAGTCGCCGACGTTGACAATCCACAACTCACGCACGCCGGATTCGTATGCCTGCGTCATCTGCTCCCACACCTTCTCAAGCTGCGTGCTGTTCACCCACTCGTAGGAAATCGGACCGCCATGGTAATCAAAATGATAGTACATTCCGTAGCCACCGCGATGGGAGCGCATCTCCTCCGTCGGGAGGGTACGCATATTGCCGTAATTGTCCTCGCACAAAAGAAGGATGACGTCCTCGAGCTCCTCCCAGCCCTTCAGTCCGGGAACCGTTTCGTCGCCGTAGAAATACGCCTCAACTTCTTTGTACAATGCAAGTAGCTGCGGAACCTTTTCCAAATCGGGATTCACGTGCTCCGCAATGAGCAATCTCTGCTCGTGAATGATGTCGCGAAGCAGCTCGATGTTGTCGCGCAGTGTTGCCTCCGGTCCGAGCATCGAGGTGTCACGCTCTCCGCGCATACCGATTGTAATAATCGACTCGAGATGACCGCCGCGCTTCAAGCCGTCGCGCCAGAAATTCAACAATCCCTCGCGATTGATGTAGTAATTCCAGTCATTGCCGTAGATTGAGTCCACGCCTCTCTTATGATCAAATTCCTCTCCCGCGCGCAGACACGGCTCGTGGTGGGAGTTGCCCATTACAACGCCCATCTCATCGGCAAGCTCTGCACTGGCCAGTCCCGGTCCGTCCTCGGCAAACGTCGAAGACCACATCGCAGGCCACATATAATTGCCTCTCATACGAAGCAACAAGGTGAAAACGCGCTCGTACATTTGCGCGGTAAAACCACCGTGCTTTGCAAAGGTCCAACCACCGAACGACGGCCACTCATCATTGATAAAGAAACCGCGGTAGCGCACAGAGGGTTCCTTCGAAACCATGCAAATGCTATCCGTAAACACAACGGTCTCCTGCTTTCTAGGTGCAACATCGGCAAAATCCACCCAAGGGGACACGCCGAGCAGTCTGCTAACCTCGAACATGCCGTAAATCGTTCCTCGCTTGTCGCTTCCGCAGATTACAAGCGCCTTTTCGACTCCGGGAAGTGCGTCCTCGCGCATCGAGATACTAAACACCTCTCTCTTACCGTGCAATGCAGTGCCGGCAAAACGCTTTGCAAGCACACCCTCACCGAGCGTTGCAACGATAATCGCCTCGCTACCGAGCTCTGCCTCATCGCGCACGACGCGCGGCAGCTTGCCGGTCACCAGCTCAATGTCCTTCGCAAATGTATGTGCCAGACGTACCACGCCCGGCAATGCCTGCGGCTCCACATAGATATCTGCTACTCGTTCCGTTGTGGCCAATTCAAAAAACATAATTGCCTCCTTATACTACACGCGCTTTAATATACAACCTCCCACAGCGTCAGTCCGTGTGCCGGTGCCGTCGCACCTGCCGCCTCACGATTCTTTGCCGCGAGAATGCTCGTTATCTCCTCGGGTTGTCTGCTTCCCTCTCCGATCTCCAGAAGCGTTCCTACCATAATACGGACCATGTTCTGCAAAAAGCCTTCCCCGGTAAAGGACAGCACCAGCTCCGGATACTCGTAGGGGCCGTGGTACGTAAGCTGCTCCTCGATATCGATTCGTGTCACCTCTCGCACCGTCGACTTCTTCATATGACGATTGCCGCAAAAGCTTCGGAAATCATGCTCTCCGACCAACAGCTGTGCCGCCTTACGCATCGCCTCGACATCCAGCTCCTGCGGATGCCAAAGCACGTACTGTCTGCCAAACACCGGTCGATTGAAGCCGGTGCAAATGCGGTAGCGGTACGTCTTCGACTTCGCATTTAACCGCGCATGAAATCTCGCATCCACAATCTTCGCGTCCGTCACGACGATGTCCTTCGGCAGATAGCGATTCATCTGTTCCACGAGCTTGCCGGGGCCATAGGGCGTACGCACCTGAAAATTGGCCACCTGCATCATCGCGTGCACTCCGGCATCCGTTCTTCCGGAGCCGTGCACCTCGATCGGCTGCTCGAACAGCTTCGAAAGCATCTGCTCAAGCCGTCCTTGTATCGTATTTTCCGTATTGCCCTGCTTCTGCCAGCCGTCATAGCGACTTCCGTCGTACTGCAGGAAAATGCATATATTCTTTAACATTCGAATTCCTCTATCTACACCTCAGCCGGATTCACAGGTCCCTCTACCGGCGTGTCGGGATTTACTACAGGCACATCAGGCGCTACTGTCGGTGTCGGCGTCGGCGAAGCTTCCGGTGTCGGGCTCGGCGGCTCGGGCGTTACATCTCCTCCCTCAGGCGGCACCGTAGGCGTTACATCCCCTCCCTCAGGCGGTACCGTAGGCGTTACATCTCCTCCTTCCGGCGGTACCGTAGGTGTCAGGTCACCACCCTCAGGCAGCTGCTCTCCTCCCTCGGGCGTCGGCGTCGGGGATGCATTCGGATCATCCGTAATCGTCGGATCCGGCGTCGGGGTCGGCGTCGTATTTACCGGCGGCTTCGTGTTTCCACTCGGCGGCTCGGTATATCCGGGCTCGGGCGAAATGCCGGGTCTCTTTGTCGGCGTAATGGTCGTGCCATCCGGATTCGTAATCACGGGAGCGGGCGTGCCCGTCGTCGTGGGACTTCCCGATACAGGCGCACCGTTCTGCGGTCCTTCCTCTCCACCGGTCGGTCGATCGGAAAACTGCAAAATCGCCAGCATCACAATAAATACAAGCAACACAAAAATAATGCCGTACATAATCACAAACGGTCTCTTCAGAAACTGCGGAACCGCAATCTCCTTTTCCTCTTTGCCCTTCTTGGAACGCTCCGCTAAGGATTCATGCCTTACAGGCACCATCTCTTCCCCGGTCTCTCCATCGGGCATCTCATTTAATATATCGTCTACGGATGTCATCGTAACTCCTCCATTCCCATGCGCGCAAGCGCCATCTCTCTTACTCTCTTTTCGCTATCGCAAAATAAAGCGAGTATATCGTACCATACTTTTCATATGCAGACAAGACAAATAGCACTTTTTTCATAATTGGCGCGGCGCAAAGCCTTATAATATGACAAATTCCCATACACGCCGTCGGTCTTTCCCGCAAATGCGGAAATTGGTTCGGAAAACACATCGAAAGTAGTCAAAAAAACGGGGAAGCACCTTTACTTGCCGTACATTTTCCGATATAATAAGTAAAGCAATCGTTGCAAAATGCATGCCGTGTCGCAGGGCATTTTGCTACAGGTACAACACCCGATATTTCGGGAGGGAAAGGAGCGACTCGTGTTAATGCAATATCAGAATCCCCTTGCGGATGTTCCTAAGCGACACGAGATCAAGATTCTCCTGTCCCATCAGCAATACGTAGAGCTTCGCGCAAGGGTTGCCGGCGTCTTGGAGGCCGACCCGCACATGCCCGGACCGGAGGGCTATCGCATTCAGAGCATTTACCTCGATGACATGCACAATTCCTCCTATTACGAAAAGGGCGACGGTGTATGGCACCGCAACAAGTTCCGTATTCGTGCCTACAACGGAGACTCCTCTTTATTGATGCTTGAGAACAAGGAGAAGATCAACGATTATATCTCGAAATCCGCGACGCAGATTACGAAGGAGGATCACGACCGTATCCTTCGCGGAGATTTCAGCAATCTGCTGCACTACGATTCCCCGTTGTGTCACAAGGTGTTAGCGCTTCACAATACGAGCAGACTGCACCCGGTTGTTATCGTGGATTATATGAGACAGGCTTACGTCCATCCGCTTTCTAAGGTTCGCATCACATTTGACTATGACGTGAGTGCCGCCGTGAATACGCTGGACATGTTCTCCGACAAGCTCATTACTCGTCCGGTCTATGACCACGGCGAGGTCGTGCTTGAGATCAAATACGGAGCGTATTTCCCGATGTACCTGAAACAGCTACTGCAGAACAACGGAACACATATGGCGATTTCAAAATTCGTCCTCGGCTGTGACCTGCTGCGAAAGAACAACATCGTGCTACGATGACTTTGCTTGGCTTCACGTCGTGCCGAGAGAAGCACGCGTCCGAGCTGCTGAATTACGAAACACAATATCAATACCCAAAAAGGAGTTTATGATGTCTGAATACATAACCGAGATTAAAAATCTCCTAACCCAAGCAAATTCCCTTAACGTTACGACCCCGGCGCAGATTGTTGCCTGTCTGACGTTCACCGTGCTGTGTGCCGCAATCATCTATCTCGTATACCGCTTCTTCTATCGCGGTGCGTGCTATAGCGAGAATTTTGCAGTGCTTTTGGTGCTTGTTACGATTGTAACGGCAATGATCATCCTTACGATTTCCTCAAGCGTTGCACTTTCCCTCGGAACAATCGGTGCACTCAGCATCATCCGCTTCCGCTCCGCCATTAAGGATCCGTTGGATGTCGGCTTCCTTTTCTGGTC
Source organism: Lachnospiraceae bacterium (assembly GCA_045645665.1). Classification (GTDB taxonomy): domain Bacteria; phylum Bacillota; class Clostridia; order Lachnospirales; family Lachnospiraceae; genus ISDg. The sequence goes on from JAZRJF010000016.1 coordinate 30,779, forward strand.
CGTTGTAGTCGGACTTACGACCGGTGCGGGTATGGTTTTGTTCGCGATTATCGGATCGATCTTCCTTGCCATTATCTACGTTGGCATGACGCTGCTTCGTACTATGGGCGGAACGTATCTTCTCGTTGTTCGCTACGATGAGGCTTCTGCGGAAGAGGTATCTCGCATCATCACTTCGCTGAACGGACGCTTGAAGAATAAGACCCGCTATCGCGAGTCCACCGAGCTTACCGTGCAGATTCGTTTCAAAGGCACCGAAACGCCTTTTCTCGATGAGCTGAATGGCATTTCCGGCGTGGAAAATGCTGTTCTTGTCGAGTTCACCGGAGATTGATTTTCATATACGGCTTTCATGACCGTTATGAGAGCCTACTCCTTTCTTAACCTGCGCGGAATCCCCCATTCTGCGCAGGTATTTTTGAAAACGCAACACAACCCGCAACGTCGCTGTGCATAACATTTGAATATGACATCGTGACTAACGGCATTACGCTTACAATATCACGACTCGGAGGAAATCATGGTACAAAACAAAAAAACAACCGGAATCATCTTGGCGATCTTAGTGGTTGCCGCAGTCGGCATCCTGGCAATCGCCTCCCTCACCTCGGGTGACAAGGGCGGTCTCGGCACCGGCCCCTCCCCTACCGCGGTAGTTCCGTTGCCCGGCGAGCAGGACCTCGATGTAGATATCCTCAAGCCTACGCAAGTGCCGAAGGATTATACGGGAGACACCCTCTCCTTTACGGACGACATGCCCGACGTAGTCTTTTCGCACAACAGCTACTTCTATACTCAAAGCATTAATCTGCGCATTTTCACGCGCTATGAGGGAACCATCTATTACACACTGGATGGCACGACTCCGACGACTGCTTCTCGCCGTTACAATGCCGAGACCGGTATTGCTTTGAGTGCTTCTACCGGCGATTTGCCGACAGTGCACAACCTTAAGGCGATTGTCGTATATGCGGATGGCTCCGACTCCGGCGTATTCTCACATGGCTATTTCCTCGGTGCCAAGGTGACCGAGAGATACGATATGCTCGTCTTCAACGTCAGCGGTGACCCCGCAGATCTTACGAAGGGGCCCGACGGCATCTTCTACGGAACGAATTACGAGCTTCGCGGCAGAGAGAGTGAGCGCCCCGTCTACCTCGAGGTAGTAAACGGCGACGGCTCGCTCGTCAATGCACAGCCGGTCGGCGTGCGCATCTACGGTGCATTTTCCAGACAGTATCCACAGAAGTCGATGAAATTCTTTGCTCGCAAATCCTACGGCTCGGAGAGCGGCAGCTTTTATCTGAACACCTTCTACAACCCCGCATTTGACGGAACGAATGTTGTGCGTTACGACAAATTCGTACTTCGTAACAGCGGTAACGATTTTCGATTTGCATTTATCCGTGACGAGCTCAACCAGACGCTTGCCATTGATGCCGGCTTCAAGGATTTCCATTCCGTTGTGCCGGCCATCGCATATGTGAACGGTGAATACTTCGGCTTCTACTGGCTCCATACGACTTACTGCGACGAGTTCTTTAAGGACCGCTACGGTGCAAGTCCCGCCGAGAAGGCTGCCGGCGACGGTTTGGCATTTGTCGAGGGCGAATTCGTAGTGCTCGAGGGTGGCGAGACGTTCAAAAATGTCGACGATGACGACGAGCTGACCTCCACCGCAGCCGAGGACTATATTGAGCGTTTCAATGAGATTATCGAATCCGATCTAACCGATGAGGCGACCTACCTCGAGGTCAGAGAGTGGATGGACGTTGAAAATTATCTGGATTATATGGCCTTCAACATCGTCCTTTGCAACAAGGACTGGCCGAACAACAACTATAAGTGTTACCGCTACTTCCCCGCAGAGGGCGAGGAATTCGGCGAGGGTGTCTACGACGGACGTTGGCGCTATCTGCTTCACGACACCGACTACACAATGGGCATGTATGATCAGCCCGAGGTACTTGCCAACTACAACACCTTGAAGGAAGTGCTGAAGCCGCACAGCGATCGTTATGCTCCGCTTCTTGCAGCCCTTTTGGAGCGAGAGGATTGTCAGGAGTATTTCATCATGAAGTCGCTGGATTTCATGAACGGCGCACTGTCCGGCACGAACATCGGAAGAAGACTCGGTCAGCTTCACGCATCCCGTGCTTCGGAGATGTCCTTGTACTACAAATACTTGCTTTCGACCGGTGCAGAGGACGTGTCTTGGATTGACGAGTCACAGCTTGCCGGCTACATGACGCAGATTCGCACATTTGCCTCCACTCGTGCTTCACATGCCATTGCACACATCAAAAAACAGTTCTCACTCGGTGAAACGTACCGACTGACGATTTGGGATGCGGAAAATGCTCGATTCCAAGTGAACAGCTACTTGACCGCCGAGGGCGAGGACTTTGACGGCAACTACTTCCTTTGCTACAACACGACGGTAACGCCTGTGCTGAAGGTCGGCACCGCATTTGACTACTGGGAAGTGAACGGTAAAAAGGTGACGACCGAAACGCTCGTGCTGACCTCTTCGGATGTCGATGACGGCAAGATTTCCGTGAAGCTTTTCACAAAGCCTACGGACGTGAAGCCGCTGTACATCGGAGGCGTGAGCGCAAATGGAACCGACTACATCATCGTTGCCAACCGTTCCACGCAGGATCAGGACATCACCGGCTACGTTCTCAGCGACGGCAACTACGACTACAGCTTCCCCGAGGGAACCACTCTCGCGGCGGGTACGAGCCTCGTAGTGTACTGCAACAACTTCGTCGGCGATTTGCCCGAGGGCTCGCACGTGTGCATCTACAACCTCTCCGAGGGCGAGACGCTTACGCTGAGCGCTCCCGACGGCACAGAGCTCGAATCGTTAGTCATCCCCGGCTTGCACGAGGGCTATGTATATGCCCGCAACTGGTTCGACCTGAGCTACCTCGAGATCAAAGAGTAAGACGTGCTCCGCATAGCCAAATGAGCAGCCAAACGCTCGGCCGCGCCGGACGAATGACAGCTCCGCACAACTGAACAAACAACGAAAAAAGCTCCCCGTGTCCTGTGACACAGGGAGCTTTGCTTATGCATTTTTCTTATGCTTTGTTTTGTTAGATATCGTACTTCGCCAGAATCTCTGCCGGTGTCTTACGCAACAGCGAGCGAATCGGCAAGATGCCGCACAGCAGCGAAATCACAAGCAAGAACGCCAATACAAGCAGCGCGTACCACCAAGGATAGAAGAACACCTGGCTTACGCCGGAGGCAATCTTCATGATCACCCAGACAAATGCGCTGGCTGCCAAGTAACCCATGAACACCGTCGTTGCTGCCAGCACGCCGGCCTCTACGGTGAATCGGAACGTCAGGTTCTTCTTGGATACACCGATTGCTCGGTAGATTCCAACCTCCTTGATACGATTCAACAACGTCGATCTCATGATGAAGAACATGCAAAGGCTCATCGCCGCAATGCAGACTGCCATCGAAATCAATCCCGTGATGATTTCGAGCTTATTCGCTTTAATCAACTCGTCGAATACGGTATCCGGAGTAATGAGCGCTTTGAGGTCCCATCCATAGCCCGTATCCGGGTCCTTTAAGTCGCTGAAATGCTCCTGCATGTACTGAATCGACTTCTCCGGATTGGTAGAATGAAGCACCATATATGCAACCGTTTCCGTTGACACATAATACTCTTTACCGGTCTCGGGATCGTACTCCCAGTAGCCGGTGTACTGCGAGTTCACAGCAAGGCTATCGGTATCGCCGTAGCGGCTACCAAGCTTCTTGTAATCCTCCTCGGAAACCATGTAGGAATCGTAATAATTCCCGCCATAACCGGAATCATAATACTTCGAATCTTCAAACTCGTAATAGAACTTGTCGTACACCTCAGCCAGATAATCATACGATTTCCAAATCTCTCCGGACTCAAATGCGTCATACAGTTCCTCATACGAAGGATAGCGTCCGTGGAGTTCATAGTACTTAACGCATCCGTAATAGTCTTCGGAAAGCATTGCCCAAGCGGCCTCGGGTACGTCCTTTTCGAAAGCAAGCCACAGCTCGTATACATCCTTTCGGAAGGAATACATATCCTGCAAGAACGGATCGATGTACTCGTAATAGTACACCAAATATTCTGTGCCGCGTTCTGCCTGCAACTCGGAAGCACGGTTGTTGATCCAATCCTGCTCTGTCCAAGCCTGAAGCAGCGCATCCTTATCGACGCCCTCTTCCTCAAGCAAAGCGTTCAGCTCTTCCTCGGCAAGCTGCAAGAAATATTCCCACTCACCCAGCTTCTCGTGTCCATTTGCTTCAAGCCAAGTATCGTAATCATTATACTGGCGAACAATACTCTTCACGGTAAACTCCATACCGTGTAGCTTAACCGTGTCACCTACCTTCGGAGCGTCCGGTTGGTTTTCTACATCCTTGAATACCAATTCACCGGACTGCAGCTCTTGGTCCGCAATAACCACTTTCGTACCGGCGTGTGCGATAGCCAGCTCAACAGCAAAATCGTCCTGTACATACATCGCAACCTCATCGGATTCCACGACGCCGACCACACGCAGCTGCTTTCTGTCCACCGTATAAGTGTCCGTAACGATTCCGAGCAGATCCTCGTACTCCTTGATGTAGCCAAATGCCGAATTCTCAAGCAATCGATCTGCCACCTTCGTAGTGATTACAACGTCCTGCGACTGGATGCCCTCTGTCTTTCCCGCGACAACCTCGAACTCCTCCGCCCAGCTCATCGGCAATAGAATAGCGTCCGCTGCGAAGTAAACGTAATATGACGCTGTATCGAAGGTTTCGAAACTACCAACCGAGAAGTACATCTCTTCCGCCGCACCTTGCGAGTAATATGAACTTGGCAAAAGTGTCATCTTATCAAAGCCGCTTTCGGAATCTTTAAGAGCTTCCTCCAACCGCTGATACACTTCCGAGCTCGTCGTGTTCACATAGAACAGACTGTCATTGTAGTGTTCCTTTACGCTTAGGATATCCGCAAAGGATGTTCCGAACACCGCCGTCATAAATACGAGCACCGCCGCAAAGATCATCATGCATCGGCGCAACAGCTTCATGCTGCGTTTCTTCTTATTGAAGCAGCTGGTATATCCGCTTTTGATTGCCGATTTCCAGCCAAACAGTCGTCCGAACACCTCGCCCTCTACCGGCGGAAGTGCCGACATATCAATCGACTCGCTGACCGAGTTGACCGTTCCGGTCTCTTCAAAGACGCCTTCCTTCAGCACCACCTCACTGGTTGCATCCAGCAGCTGCACCTTCGGTGTATCCACGCGAAGATAAAGCTTTCCGCCGTGATTGACTACTACAAGCTTCAGCGGCTCCTCGAGCTGCTCACCGTAATATTCGATGGACGCCTTATTGTCCTCTATCACATCTCGCTCTAGCTCGCCAAGGTAAATGTGATTCTTATCGCGAACCGTATATCCACCTGCAGAGTCATTGCTTCTTATGTTTGCAATGCATCCGTCCTGCAGCTCTACTACCATATCACAGTAGTAATCCACAAGACTCGCCTCGTGAGTAACCAAAAGCACCAGATGGTCCTTTGCAATCTGCTTCAGCAAATCCATAATCATAATGGTATTCGCCTCATCCAGGTTGCCGGTCGGCTCATCGGCCAAGATAATTCTCGGATTTTTCACAATGGCACGGGCAATGGCAATTCGCTGCTGCTGACCACCGGACAACGTATCCGGTGTACGGGTTGCGAACTTCTCCATACCCACATTTTCAAGCGCTGCCATAACGCGGCGACGAATCTCTTCCTCGTCCTTCATGCCACAGAGACGCAGTGCATTTGCAACATTTTCATAATTCGTCTCGGTGACCTGCAGATTGTAGTTCTGGAAGATGAAGCCCGTATAACGGTTTCGAATGTCGTCCGTGTCTTTGCGCACCTCGCGGCCTTCAATCGTAAGACTGCCGGAGGCATAGCGGTCCAAACCGCCGATGACGTTCAAAAGAGTCGTCTTACCGCAACCGCTCTTACCGAAGATGGCAACCATGCCCTTCTCCGGAAGCTCAAGGGATACGTTGTTGATGACGTGAATCTCATTTTGACGTCCTTTATTGAAATACTTATGTAAGGAATCTATGCGAATCATTCTGCGGCACCTCCCTTCAAGGAAGCCTTTACACTCTCGCCAAAGAGCTTACGTACCTGCTTTCTCGTAATTCTTATCGTCAAGAACATAATACCGAAAAAGATTACGACGTACTGCCACGGGTACAGGAATACGAAATACTCGTTCAGCGTCGGGCTCGTGAAAATCCAGTATGCCACCGCTATCACGACCACATACGACGGAATCAACGAGAGAACCATTCTTACGTACATCGCGATTCGGATCACCTTTACCTGAATACCCATCGAGCGCATGATGGCCATGTCGCTCTTGAAGGCTTCCATCGTACGGCTCGAGCACAGGTTGATGAAAAATGCAAGGAATACTACAGTGGCAACCCACAAAAATCCGATCACAATGCAAGCGACCAGCATGCCGATCATCTCAAATGCATCCATCTTATACGTCGTATCCGCCGGCACCGCAATGTAGCCTTCCTCACGCAATGCGTCTACCGCATCATAAGCCGCATCGTAGTCTTCGAAGAACAGCGAAGCCTGCACATAGCTTTCTGCCAAGCCGGCATCCGCAATTGCCCACAGCAGCTCATCGCTGAACACAATGCTATTCGACATAGATATCGACGAATTGGGAGAGGTCGTTGTTTCGGGACGCTTCTGCGTCAGCATATCCTCGGTAATGTCATATCGGAACTCCACCATGTTGCGATCGTCGTAATACACATCGTACGATTCATATGTGGAGCGGAATGTAATGTCGAGCTTCGCGCCCTCTTCCTTCAATTCCTCAAGGTCGAAGAATTTCTCACCGAAATATACCTTACCGTCTTCGCAATCAAACGACATATAAATCGTTTGCTCAGACATAGACTGAACGACTTCGCCATCTACCGACAGCATAATGTCCACAGTAGGATTGTCTGTCTCGGAGAGGAAATACATCGTCGTGCAGGCACGGAAGCCCTCCTCCGTCAGCAATGCCTCTGCCCTCATGTTGTTGTCGTAGAAATACTTGACACCGGTAACTGTGTATTTCGAAAGCTCCGAATATCTGGAGTCAAAAAACTTCGTCGTCTTCAATTCGTCCTTGCCGTACATCGGCTCAAACGTAATCGGCAGGTAGAGAAACACCTCGTCCGCCGCCGTCGGATATCTTCCGATGATGTTGTCCCCGTAATCCTCACCGGTCGAATAGCTCCACTCCACAGCATACTGAATCTCGTCTACATAGCTCCACATCGTACCGGCGTCGTCCAACAAAGCGTCGTACTTACGGAAGGATACCGCACCGTAGCGCTTCGCAAGATCCTCGATCTCACCTTCTTCAAACGGCAAACCGTCCTGCGTCGTAATGACCATACGACCCTCGATGTTTTGGAACATATAATTCTTTTGGAAAAGTACCGAAACCTCGCCGCAAAATGACGTGATCAAAAACACGCCGAGCGTACCGAGAATCATCAGCGCACACCAGAAAAGCGAAAGCTTCGGCTTTGCGGTAAAGATCGTACGACCGAGCTCAAGACCGTTCTTAAACTGCTTCTTAAACGGAGTCGACTTTTTCGTTACTTCAGCAGACGCTTCCACTGCGGTCGCGTCCTCTGCCGTCTCCGGTCTCGCCAGTACATGGTCCGACTCTACCGCACCGTCATAAATGCGCACATGACGCGTAGCATGCGCCTCAACCTGTTCAAAATTGTGCGTTACGACAATGAGTAGCTTATCGCGAGAAACCTCCTTCAACAGCTCGATAATCTCCGCAGAGGTTACCGAGTCGAGGTTACCGGTCGGCTCGTCAGCCAAAATGATCGGGCTATCCTTCGCAAGCGCTCTGGCAATAACCGTTCTCTGCTTCTGACCACCGGACAGCTTGCTGCCCTTTTGACGCATACGGTCGCCAAGACCAACTCTCTCCAACAGCTCGACAGCTCGTCTTCTGCGCTCCTTCTTGTCCTCGATGTGCATCAACGCAAGCTCAACATTTTGCAAAACCGTAAAGCTCTCGATGATGTTGTAATCCTGAAAGATAAATGAAATGTACTTCTCACGGTACTCTTCCCAATCCGCCTGCAAATAGTGTGACGTCGACTGTCCCTCAATGAACAGCTCGCCCTCTTCATACGAATCCATTCCACTAATCACATTCAGAAGGGTAGACTTACCGGAACCGGATTTACCGGTGATCGCAACGAACTCTCCCTTGTCAAAGGAAAGATTCACGCCGCGAATACCAACTGCGACACTGCCTTCAGATACGTAGATCTTACCAATGTCCTTCAATGCCAGTAATGCCATTGTTTCTCCCTCCATGTTTGCGGGCGAAGCCCGCGGTGATAGCAGCGCTGTGCGCTGCGGTGTTAGCCGCCTATGGCGGCAGTGTTATCGCGCGAAGCGCGAGGTGGTGGCAGCGCTCTGCGCTGCGGTGGTAGTGCCGCATGGCGGCACGGTGTTAGCGACCTGTGGTCGCGGTGATATGTATTTGACTTAGTGATGGCGACCTGCGGTGCGGTGTTAGCGCCGCATTGCGGCGAGGTGGTAGCAGCCTACGGCTGCGGTGGTAGCGTCCTACGGTCGCGGTGGTAGCGTCCTTTGGACGCGGTGTTAGACGAGCTGGGCTCGTCGGTGTTAGCTCCGCTTGATATCACTTCGCCCTTAGGGCGATAACACTTTCGTCGCTGTGCGGCGAATAACACCGTCGGCTCTGCCGACTATCACCGCCAGCTCCGCTGGCTATCACCGGCGTTGCCTGCAACGCCTATCACTGCTCGCTCCGCGAGCTATCACTCTGCTACAGCATTTGCCACGATAAACTCAATTGCCAAATCGTAAAGCATGCTCTGGCGAAGCTTCGCTACCGAGTACATCTCCTCGAATTCCTTCTGGTCCGTGTACTCGTACTGCTCCATGTAATCCACAATCATTCTATCGTAATCCGCGTCGGAAAGCTTGATGCCTTCCTTCTCGATGATTTCGTCCAGTACCAACTGCTCGCGCACGGTCTCTTCGGATACCGTACGAATTTCCTTATAGAAATCGTCCATCGACTTGCCATAGTAATAGGTTACATAGGTCTCAAGATCGAGCGACATATACTCCGCAACGGTCTTATAGTAATCTACCATGCTGTCATAGTACTCATCGATTGCCTTCTTGCTCACCTTTTCAAATGTCGTTCCGTCGATTACCTTCTTCAGCACATCACGCTTCTTCGCAGCCTCGGCATCTACTTCCTTCTGCTGCTTCAGGTACTCCTCGCAATACTCACGATAGGACTCAATCGTCTTGTGCTTACCCTCGGTATACTCGGCAATGAGCGCATCCGTCAGCTCGGGAACCTTCTCCTCCTGAACCTCGTGAATCGTAACCGCGAATTCAGCCACCTTGCCGGCAAGCTCCGGTGCAAGGCTATACTCTGCGGGGAAGGTCACCTCTACAACGCACTTCTCGCCAACCTTCTTACCGATCAGCTGTTCCTCAAATCCTTCGATGAATTTGCCGGAGCCAATCGTCAGCTGCTGCTTCGTTGCGCTGCCGCCGCCAAATGCTTCACCCGTCTCCTTCAGCGTTCCGCTATAATCAATCAGGAGAATATCGCCGTCCTTCACCTCGGTACCCTTGCGGTCCTCAAGCGTTTCGTAGGTCGTCATCTTCTGAACAACCGTATTCATTGCCGCCTCAATCTCCGCATCGAGAATCTCGGTCGACACCGGCTTATACGTTATCCCCTTGTACTGTCCAAGTTCAATCTTGCTTTTGCTGCCGCAACCGGTCAGACAAATCACCAGACACGTCAACAAACACAGGCTTACTACTCTCTTCATTACACTTTACCTCCAATCGTGCATTTGCATAGGAAAATGCCTATGCGCACACCTTCTCATATTATAGCAAGCCAACTGCTTACAGTCAAGAAAAAGCCCACAATCCCTTCACTACGCATTGACAAGCCTCGCATTTTTCGCTACAATGATTCCTGTTTGCAAAATGATCGATTCGCAAGCTAAGATTGGAGAACAATATGAGTCACGTTGAAGAGAATAAGATGGGCACTATGCCCGTAAATAAATTATTGATATCTATGTCGCTGCCGATGATTCTTTCGATGCTCGTGCAGGCTTTGTACAACGTCGTCGACAGCTATTTCGTTTCGCAGTTCAGCGACAACGCCCTGACTGCCGTTTCGATGGCATTTCCGGCGCAGACGCTGATGATCGCTCTCGCAGGCGGTACCGGTGTCGGTGTAAATGCACTGCTTTCCTACAACCTCGGTCGCGGCGACCGCGAGGCGGCCAGCAAGGTGGCACGCAACGGTGTCTTCCTGGCGCTGATGTCCTGCATTTTGTTTCTTGTGCTCGGCTTTTGGTTTAGCGAAACGTTTTACTCCGTTCAGTTTAGCGCAGAGGCCATGAAGGAAGATCCGGAGCAGACAAAGGCCGTAATCCAATACGGTGCCGACTACCTCGGAATCATCACCATGTTCTCGCTCGGTCTCTTTATGCAAATGATGCTCGAGCGTCTGTTGCAGGCAACCGGTCGCACCATGTTCTCCATGGTTACGCAGACGGTTGGTGCTGTGTTGAACATCATCCTTGACTATATCCTCGTATTCGGCAAATTCGGTCTCCCCGCAATGGGTGCAGCCGGTGCCGCTGCCGCAACCGTAATTGCACAGTGGACGGCGATGATTCTTGCAATCATCTTCAACTTGACCGTCAACAAAGAGATTTCTTTGAATTTCCGCGGCTTCCTGCCGGAGCCGGCAATCATTTCGGGCATTTACCGCATCGGTATGCCGAGTATTATCATGCAGTCCATCGCTTCCGTTGTAACCTTCACGATGAACAACATCCTGCTTGGCTTCAGTAAGGTTGCCGTGGACGTCTTCGGCGTATACTTCAAGCTGCAGAGCTTTATCTTCATGCCGGTATTCGGTCTGAACAACGGTATGGTACCGATTGTCGCATACAACTACGGCGCCGGCCGCAAGAAGCGCATTCTCGGCACACTCAAGCTCAGCTTCGCAATTGCTGTGTCCATTATGTGCATCGGCTTGATTGTATTCCAGCTGTTCCCGGAGGCATTGCTTAGCATCTTCGCGAGCAACGAGGCTACCGCCGAGCAAATGTTCACCTACGGTGTGCCCGCCTTCCGTATTATCTCGCTGCATTTTCCTCTCGCAGCATTTTGTATCATCGCGACCTCGGCCTTCCAGGCTCTCGGAAATGGTACATACAGCTTGATTGCTTCCCTGTTCCGTCAGGTGCTCGCGCTGCTTCCTGTCGCATGGATTATGGGCAAGATCGTCGGCAAGCTCGAGCTCGTATGGCTCAGCTACCCGATCGCCGAAATCGTGTCGGCCTTCTTCTGTTTGATTTTCTTAATTCGCGTCTACCGCAAGCAGATTAAGAAACTGCCCGACTGATAAAATGCTCGGTCCGCAGCCGGCAAATGCACGTGCTGTCCGATGGAGAAAATACGAGTTTTCGACTGATTCTACGCCATGGTTGTCTATCTGTGCAACCGTGGCGTCTTTTTTTCAGTTTATCGTGCATTTTTATGTCGTTTTGATTGACACGAAACATTTTGAAATGTATAATATCCTCTAGGTGCAAGCATACGCTTGCATAAATACGTGTGAAAGGTATGGTGACCTACTATGGTGAATATGCCCAAAGTAAAGATCGGTATCGTGGCTGTAAGCCGTGACTGTTTCCCGGAAAGCCTGTCCGTAAACAGAAGAAAAGCTGTCATTGACGCTTATAAGGCAAAGTATGATGAGGCAGAGATTTATGAATGTCCTATCTGTATCGTAGAGAGCGAGATTCATATGCTTCAGGCAGTTGAAGACATTAAGAAGGCTGGATGTAACGCACTTTGCGTATATCTTGGTAACTTCGGTCCTGAGATCGCTGAGACCCTTCTCGTTAAGCATTTTGATGGTCCTGCAATGCTCATCGCAGCTGCAGAGGAGTCCAAGGTTGACTTGATGGACGGCCGTGGCGACGCTTACTGTGGTGTACTTAACGCAAGCTACAACTTGAAGCTTCGCAACCTTAAGGCATACATTCCGGAGTATCCTGTTGGAACCGCTTCCGAGTGTGCTGACATGATTAATGAATTTGTTCCGATTGCTAAGGCAATCATCGGTATCCGCAACCTGAAGATTATCAGCTTCGGACCGAGACCTCTTAACTTCCTTGCTTGTAACGCTCCTATTAAGCAGCTTTACAACCTTGGTGTTGAGATTGAAGAGAACTCCGAGCTTGACCTCTTCGAGGCATTTAACAAGCATGAGGGCGACCCTCGTATCGCTGAGGTAGTTGCTGACATGGTTGCAGAGCTTGGCGAAGGCAACAAGAAGCCTGAAGTTCTTGAGAAGCTTGCTCAGTACGAGCTTACTCTCCTTGACTGGGTTGAGGCTCACAAGGGTAGCCGCGAGTTCGTAGCTATCGCTGGAAAGTGCTGGCCTGCATTCCAGACTCAGTTCAAGTTCGTTCCTTGCTACGTTAATAGCCGTTTGACCGCTAAGGGTATTCCGGTATCCTGTGAGGTTGATATCTACGGTGCTCTTTCCGAGTTCATCGGTACCGTTGTCAGCAACGATATCGTTACCTTGCTTGATATCAACAACACCGTTCCCGCTGATATGTACAAGGAATCCATCGAAGGCAAGACCGCTTACACGCATCAGGATACCTTCATGGGCTTCCACTGTGGTAACACCGCTTCCTCTAAGCTTGCATTCTGCGAGATGAGAAACCAGAAGATTATGGCTAGAAGCCTTCCGGTTGAGGTTACCAACGGTACTCTCGAGGGTGACATTATCCCCGGTGACATCACGTTCTTCCGTCTGCAGTCTACCGCTGACGCTCAGATCCGTGCATACATCGCTCAGGGTGAGGTTCTTGCAGTTCCTACCTGCTCCTTCGGTGCAATCGGTGTATTCGCAATTCCTGAGATGGGCCGTTTCTATCGTCACGTATTGGTTGAGAGAAATTATCCTCACCATGGTGCAGTTGCATTCGGTCACTTCGGAAAGGCTCTTTACGAAGTATTCAAGTACCTCGGCGTAGAAGAAGTTAAGTTCAATCAGCCGAAGGGTATGTTGTATCCTACCGAGAATCCTTTTGCATAAAGAGATTTGCTCGCAATAAAATTTCGCCCAAGCGTTCGCAGAACGCTTGGGCGTTTTTTGTTGCGAGCTACCACTGCACAAAAAACCACGATGCCAACCACAAAAACCACGATGCTAATAACCCTCAGACGTATCGCAGTTTTTTTGTGGTTGACATCGTGGTTTTTTGTGCTATACTATACTCACAATGATATCAAAACGATATCACGTAACAAACATCCACAAACGATCGCTGCTTGTGGTGGAGGGAGTACATTTGGCCGGCGTTGCACCAAATGGATTACATACTTTGCAACGCAGAAAGAGGTTACATTTATGCAAGAAAAAATCTTGAGCAACAAAAAGAAAGGCATGGCAACTTTAATCGGTGTTCTTCTGTTCTACGTACTCGGCGTGCTATGGTTGATTTATGCCGTATCAATGGGTGATGAGTTCATCATGAACACTTCCTTGATTGTTTTGTGCATTCTTTTCGCATTTGCATGGATTCCGCTTGTCGGTCTTCGCATTTTGAAGCCGCAGGAGGCGCTCGTGTTGACGCTGTTCGGCCGTTATATCGGTACGATTAAGGGTGAAGGCTTCTACGCAGTGAATCCGTTCTGTACAAGCATCAATCCCGCTGCGAAGACAAAGCTCAATCAGAGTGGCGACGTGAAGGCAATTCCTTTGCCTATCGAGAATGCAAATGCTCTTCCCGAGTTTCCGAGCAAGAAGCTTTCCTTGAAGATCATGACCCTTAACAACAACCGTCAGAAGATCAACGACTGTCTCGGAACGCCCGTTGAGATCGGTATCGCCGTTACCTGGCGCATCAAGGATACCGCCAAGGCTGTATTCAACGTAGAGAACTACAAGGAGTTCTTGTCGCTTCAGTGTGACAGTGCTCTTCGTAATATTGTTCGCATTTACCCTTACGACATCGCCCCCGGCGTGGACACGACCGGTGACGGCATTGCAGACGAGGGTAGCCTCCGTGGCTCCAGCGAGGTCGTTGCAAAGCGCATTCGCGACGAGATTCAGGAGCGCGTAGAGCAGGCCGGTCTTGAGATTATCGAGGCTCGCATCACTTACCTTGCTTACGCTCCGGAGATTGCTGCGGCAATGCTTCAGAGACAGCAGGCTTCCGCTGTCATCGACGCAAGAAAGATGATCGTAGACGGTGCAGTCGGCATGGTTGAGATGGCGCTTGAGCGTCTGAACGAGAACAGTACCATTGTGCTTGATGAGGAGCGCAAGGCCGCTATGGTTTCCAACCTTTTGGTTGTTCTCTGCGGAAACCACGACGCACAGCCCGTTGTGAATTCGGGTAGCCTGTACTAATGGCTGAAAATGCGAAAAAACAAGTGCCGCTTCGGCTGTCCGCTAAGCTCTACAACGAGCTTGCCGCTTGGGCAGAGGACGATTTTCGTTCTGTGAACGGACAGATTGAGTATTTGCTTACGGAATGTGTGCGTAAAAGGCGCAAGAGCAGAGAGTCTTTCGAAGCATTTGCAGAAGGAGAACCTACTACGGAGGGTGCTTCGGCATCCTCCGAGCAATAAAGTGCACGTGGTGACGTAGTCACGCGCCGGGAAATTCTCCGAACAGTCAATCCATATGTCGATGAGGTACTTACTATGAAGACAACCTACCATTCTTTATCCGGTGAGCTGCAGGCGCGTATCCTTGCGGACCGAAAAGCCGGCCGGGTCAACCCCTACCGTGCTTTGGACGAGGACGTGTTGCGAAGAGAGCCTGAGCACGACAAGGCAAATCTGTGGCGCCCGGCATTTGTACGCGATGCAGAGAAGATTCTGCATTTGCCCTTGTACAATCGCTATGCGGACAAGACGCAGGTATTTTCTTTTTATCACAATGACGACATTACGAGGCGTGGCCTTCACGTGCAGCTCGTTTCGCGAATCGCGCGAAACATCGGTGCGGTGCTTGGGCTCAACCTCGATCTAATCGAAGCAATTTCCTTGGGGCATGACATCGGGCATACCCCTTTTGGTCATGCAGGCGAGCGGTTTCTCGACGAGCTGTTGTATGCGGAGACGGGTTGCCGGTTTAACCACAACATCCAGAGTGCTCGCGTGCTCGATGACATTTTCGTGCGCAACATCAGTCTTCAGACGCTGGACGGCATCATTTGCCACAACGGCGAGTTCGAACAGCAGAACTACTCTCCCACGGGTGAACTGAGCTTTGAAGCATTTGACCGAAGCATCGCCGATTGTTACCGCGATTCGGCTGCCAACAAGCGACTACAGCCCGCGACGTTGGAGGCGTGCGTCATGCGAATCAGCGACATCATCGCGTACCTCGGCAAGGACCGCCAAGACGCCGTAACCGCCGGCCTGATTCCCGCGGATTACCCGTTCCTAGCGGACACCATCGGCTCCACGAATTCGTCCATTATCAACAATCTGATCGTCGATATTCTCGAGCACAGCTATGGGGAAAATGCGATTCGTATGAGCACCGAAGCCTATGAGGCCTTAAAGGCGGCTAAGGACGAGAATTACCGTGTCATCTACCAAAGCGACGAGGTCGAGCGCGTGTATCGCGATACGATTCGCCCGATGTTCGCGCAAATGTACGAGCGTCTCCTTCAGGATGTGAAGAACGGCCGCGAGGCTTCGCCGGTCTTCGAACATCACATCGCATTTGTCAACAAGCATAGAAGCTACTATCGCGGCAGCGATTACCGCGAAGAACAGCCCGGCTTTATCATCGCGGACTACATCGCGAGCATGACGGACGATTATTTCTTGGAGCTGTATCGACACCTGTTCCCGGAGAGCGAGTTGAGGATTGAATACCACGGGTATTTTGGGTGATAGCCGGCGGAGCCGGCAGTGGTAGGCGAGCGGGGCTCGCCGGTGATAGCCGCTGTAAGCGGCGGTGAGGGCTCCGCGTACGTTGAAGAAATTATTGATATCGTAGAACTTATGGAGGATGGGAAACTACAGTATGAAGATTCACAGTTCGCAATACACAATAGACGATAGAAGCGTTCTGAACTACTATGAGGCCGGTGAGGCGGACGCTAAGCTCTTATTGCTCCACGCTCAGGGAACCGATTCGTCCAGCTTCCATCAGGTCCTTGCAAAGCTTGCAAAGCACTATCATGTATACTTGGTCGATTATTACGGACACGGCATGAGTTCTCATAATCCGGGCAAATACAATCTGGTCAGCATCGGCAAGGATATGATCGCATTTATCGAAAATGTGATTTGCGATAAATGCGCTGTGCTGGGCCATTCGTCCGGTGGACTGATTGCGGCATATATCGCGGCTCATTGCGACAAATGCACTAAGCTACTGCTAGAAGATCCGCCCTTCTTTTCAAGCCAAGGCGAGAGACGCTACAACACATATAATTATGTGGACCTATCTTCCGTTTGCCACAGCTTTCTGCAGCAGAGCGAAGAAAAGGATTTTGTGTATTACTATTTTGTAAATCAATATTGTTGGCATTTCTTCCCCGACGATTCGCGCGAGACAATTCGAGAAAAGCTGAGTGGCTTCGCCTTGAAGTACCGCACCAAGCACCCCGAAAAGAACTTGAAGGTCCCGTTCTGGCCCAAAAAGTTTTTGGAGAGCTTCAACGGATTGCAGTATTACGACCCGCGCTTCGGAGAAGCATTTTACGATGATTCCTTCCATGGTGATGTGGATTACCGCGAGCTGCTCTCTCGGATCAAATGCAAAACGCTATTCATGAAAGCAAACACAACGGTAGGCGAAAATGGCTTGCTGCAGGGCGCATTGTCCGAAGAGGATTTGCAGCTGGTCAATACCTTGATCGAGAATATGGAGATAGAGCATTTTGATTGCGGACACGGCATCCACGCCGAAAAACCAAAGCAGTTTGTGCGGGCGGTGATTTCCATCTAGCAGCTCCGCTTATCACACGAAAACATCACACCTCAAAATAAAAAATCGCCCGGCGTTTCAAAACGCTTGGGCGATTTTCTTTCGTCTGACTAGCAGCATCGATATCCCTTGAGCAAGTACTGCAATGCTCCGAGATCTTGCTTCTCATACGGGCCCGTACCAGCACGGTCGCGCACGATATCGAGTGTGCGCACTGCGGTGTAACGCTGTGCGTCGGTCATTTGGCCAAATGCGGTGACGTCCTCGAGCGTCACGAACGCCAGCATCGCCATCAACACCTCGATGGTTTCCTCTGCCGAGGTTCCGTATCTCGTCTCCGGCCCCAAATCGGCCTGCTGTCCCTGCTCACCGAGCAAGGCAATCGTCTCTAAAATCAGTCGGCGAACGTGTGCGGTCGTGTACTCCTCCCCGCCAAACACAACGAGAACGCTCTCGTCATCACCAATCGCCTCCAAACAAAGCATATCCATCATTTCAACCTCCATTGCCTCGCTATGCGGAGCCTCACCGCAGCGCTTCGCGCTGCTAACACTGTCGGCGCCCCGCGCCGACTAACACCGCGCAGCCCCGCTGCGCTAACACTGTCGGCGCACTGCGCCGACTAACACTGCGCAGCCTCGCTGCGCTATCACCGCTCGCTATGCGAGCTATCACTTGCGAGCTTCGCTCGCTATCACCTTAAACTCCGCTTCCATCTGCGGATCGAGCATTTTCGCCAACGTACGGTTATAGTGCGAACCGGTTGTGTCCCAAAGCATCGGGCACATGCCACGCTCATACGCCTCACGCGCCACGGTCGTGATGTACAGACGCACCATATCCTCGGTCTTGTTGCCCTTCGCAACGCCGTATTCACCGATGATGACCGGCACTCCCTTGTCCACAAATGTCGTCTTCAGCATATCCATATGCCGCTCGAGCAACGCAACGTCCGCGTCGGTTCCCCAGTCGGGATCGGCCTTTCCCCAATCGGCATCCGAGGTCAGGATGCAGAAGGTGGACGGCGTGTAGTAATGCACCGAAACCGCGCAGCGTCCTGCCGGATCATTTGGCATGCGGAAGCACGGGTCGCACGTCAGCTCGACGTCGGTCGCATAGCCCGCGATGAGCAAATGTCTCTTCGCGTTGTTGCTTCCGGAGCCGCGCACGATGTCAACGAACTTCTGATTGATATCGTTAAGTATGTCAAATGCCTCTTGTTTTCGCGCATTGGATCCGCTGTAGCGATTCCACACCGAATCAAAGCAGCCCTCTTCGTTCAGCGACTCGAGAATCAGCTTGTCGCCGTAGTCCTTAAATCGCTCGGAAATCTGTTCCCAAATGCGCGTATATTTCTTCATACACTCATCGTAGTCCGAGGGGAAGTTCTCCCACCAGCCGCCGTCCCAATGGATGTTGACAATGGCGTACATGTCATTTTCCAAGACACAGTTTACGATGGCCTGCACGCGGTTCATCAAATCCTCGCTAATCGTGTAGTCCTCGCTCATCAGGTTGGACCACGCCACGGGAATTCGCATGGAATCGAAGCCTGCCTTCTTGTAGCCCGCAATCATATTCGGGGTGATCATCGGGCTGCCCCACAGCGTCTCATAGCCATACACCGACGTAATTCCGGTGCCACCGGTCGCCTCCATCGTATTGCCGAGATTGATGCCGATGCCCATATCCAGCACGATTTCCTGCGTCGTCAGCTCGCGCATCTCGCCGTATTTCGTCGCATTTTCCTCAGCCGTTCCCGACGGCGTCACCTCTCCCGTCGGCGTCTTCGCGGGCTGCTTACCACAAGCGCTCAGCAAAATGCACAGCGAAAATGCACATAGCACTCGCCACAAACCCTTTCGCGTCATCTCGATTCTCTCCTTTCGCGCCGCCCCTTCGCGGAGCTCTCACCGTCGGCCCCGCCGACTAACACCGCGTTGCTTCAGCTGCGCTACCACCGGCGCCCCTCGGGCGCCTATCACTGCGCTTCATAGCGCACATCACTAACTGTTCCTCTTCCGCCCGCCTTCTCTGTCGACATAACAAAGAGGCCTACGCGGCAGCCGGTAAAATGCTCTAAGCGAAAATGCACCTTATGCTCCCCGCCGATTGCCTTGAGCTCCGGCACTCCTTCGCCCGGATTATCTCCGTTCGCGCTCTCGGCCCATGCAAACGTCAGCACATCGCGCATATCCGTAAAGTCGCCTCGCATTTGCAGAATCGCACTGCTGCCACTAAGCGGCTCCCTCGCGGTCTCCACAACGCAAGCATACTGCCCGTCCCTACGTTTCTCTGCGACAATCGCACCCTCCGGCGGCTCAGGCAGAAGCAGCTTCTCCTGCAGCACCACGTACAACGCACCGGAACGCCTTGTAACGGCCAAATGCGCATATTCATATTGCAAGCCGCATATGCCGCAATAATCGCCGTCCTGAAGCTCTGACGCGTCCACAGAGACCGTCACCGTAGTCACAGGGCCTGTCAGACGCTGCGTCAGCACATTTCTCGCCTTTGTCAGCTCATTTACTACCATATCGGTCTCGATCGTCAACGTCTCGCCACCCTCAGGCCGATGCACGAGCGACAGCTCGGGAATGTGATTCCACTGCCAATACTCCGCCCGCAGGTCATTTCCCCAAAGCGGTGCGTATTCGTAATCCGGTCTTGTCGAGCGGCAATTCACCGTAAGCGGCACTACGCCGTTCTCTCCGAAGCTCGGCATTTGCCCCGGCACGAGTGTAATCGGTACGAGCACAGGAATGCGACCGATCGCTCCGTGGTCCTGAAACAGGATGGAATACCATTCTCCATCCGGCGTATCTACGATACCGCCCTGCGCCACGCCCATTCGGAAGAAGCCCAGGTTGTCCGCCAGCACATCGCCACCGACGAACGTCCCCTCAAGCGACTCCGAGTAAAAGCACGCCTGCGTACGCACTCCTGGCAGTGCATGCGGTGCACCGTCCTTCGGCTCGACGTCAGCCGACTCGCTCTCCTGAAGCCCTGCGGGATACACCTCACCGATCTTCGGGCGTCTGTCGTCCTTATACCAGTGAATGAAAAAGAGATAATACCAGCCATTCAGCTTATACAGATGCGCGCCCTCATAGCCGAGTCGCACATCGTCGCCATCGGACAAAATCAGCCTATGCAGACCACCCGGCTTCGGCCCCGTCAGCTCTGCATCGAGCTCCGTCAGCCAAATGTGCCGATTGCCGTACACAATGTACACGCGGCCGTCGTCGTCGAACAAAAGCGAGGCATCGTGATAAAAGCCCTGAAGCTCGCGACGCTCCCACGGTCCGGTGATGTCCTCTGCGATGAACAGGTACGTCTTGCCCGTATCATTTGCCACAAACAGCACGTAAAAATGCCCTTCGTGATAGCGCAAGGTGGCTGCCCACATGCCCTTGCCGTAGATGCCTACGCCGTCGGTGAGCATTTGGCCGGGCGTGCGCTCCAGCTCATCGTACACATACGCCGCAGTCTCCCAATTCGCCAGGTCATAGGAGCGCAAAATCACTCCACCCGGCATAAAATGCATCGTCGTGCTGATCATATAATAGGTATCCCCGACGCGGATCACGTCCGCATCGGGGTAGTCCTGATACAACATTGGATTGTTACACATTACTGTTCCATGCTCCAGCTGTCCCATTGATAATCCTCTCCAAGGAAAATGAAATATACATCGTGCGTGCCGGTTACGGTCTTCGTAAGCTCGGTCGTCAAGGTAACCTCTCCTGCCTCGCCTTCGATCTCGATGATGCCGACATTCTCGCCGGTCAGATTGTCAAGACGCACAAGAATCGCACCCTTTGCCGCTTCGCCAAGCACGAGCTGCGCGTTGAACTTCGTAGCGCCGCCGTCGCCAAATGCGACATCCGAAAGCGCAATCCAGTCTCCGTCGGAGATGTCCGTTACCACCATATTGCCGGCGCCGTATGTAAGTGCCATCTGGTCGTACTGCGTCGTATTGATGCCGCCCATCGTCCAGATCGTCTCTGCCTCAACCTTCTTGTACGGATCGAACTCCTTCAGCTGCGGTACACCGAACTTCGTGCCCTCACCCATTGCAATCGAGCCGTCCTCGTTGACCGTCACCTTGTCGATGTGCGTACAACGATAACCGCCGCCGATTCCCATCGGCTTCTCGAGAATCTGAGAGTGGTACGTCATGTAGTACTGTCCCTGGAAGGAGAACATGCAATGATGGTTGTTGCCGTATACTCCGAAGTAATTGCCGGGGTTCTTAAGAATTGCGTGCTGATACGTGAACGGTCCCATCGGGTTGTCCGACGTCATGTACACGATCTGCGCATTGTCAGTGCCGTATTCCTTCTTGCCTGCCTCGTCTACGTTCCAGTTCGTACAGTAAGAATAGTAATAGGTATCGCCGATTCGATTGATACCGGAATCCTCAAACAAATACGGTGCATCGATAATCTGCGGATCACCGTCTAAGGAAATCATGTCCGCACCGAGCTTAACGACACGTGCCGTCATCGGATGTGCGAACTGCTGATTCGGAATACCGCCACCGAAATACAAGTAAGCGGAGCCATCCTCGTCCACAAGCACTGCCGGGTCAAAGAGCCACTCTACCTTGTCGCACGTAGGCGTACCACGCGAAATCAAAGGCTTCTTAATCGGGTCGGTAAATGGTCCGATCGGGCTATCAGCCGTCAATACGCCGATGCCGTTACCGCCGTTCGCAAAGTACAGGAAGAACTTCATCTGTCCGTCGATTTCCTTGCAGCAAGCAGCCGGTGCCCAGGAGTTTCTGCCCCATTTTGCTCCGCCACGCATATCCGCTGCGTAGATTGTTCCGTGGTCCGTCCAGTTCACAAGGTCATCCGAGGAAATAACACAAATCGTGTTGACCTTGCTGTAGGTATTGTCCTTGTTGCTTCCGTCCGGATTGTACTCCGGAACGTCGCCCGTCATGTAGATATAGAGTCTTCCGTCGTATTCCATCGCATACGGATCGGCACCCAAGCGCTGCGTCATAAGCGGATTGTTGTAGCCGGGCTGCTTCAACGTCGCGGAAGTCTTCACGCTGTTGATCTGCTCATTCCATTTTTCCAAAAGAGTCTTGCTATCCTGTACGCCGCTTTCGTCAGCTCCCGGAGTCGTTGCTCCACCATCGCCGCCGGGCGTTACCACACCGTCTTCTCCCTCGGGCTTCTTCTCCTCGCCGCAAGCCGAAAGCATACAGCCACACGCCAATGCAAGCAGTGCAACGGATAAGCCTTTAAAACCTTTTTTCTTCATCGTAAACCTCCAAATATGTCGTAATCTCAGCCCCCGCGCAAATGCTCGAGCATCCCCACTCGCACGCCGGAAGCAGTTTCCTTTATTGTACCTTGTCACCGAAGGAAAATCAATGTGGAATCGTGTCCTTTTGGCATTCGAAGCCGCATTTGACGCATCCGCTGACACATCGGGAAGCGCCCCGCAAAACAAAAAAGGCAAGGGAACGGATTCCCTTGCCTCATAGTAAGCAACTATTAGATGCCCTTCGTCATAAACATCTCCATCGGCTGCTCATAGCCGGGAACGTTCACAACAAGACAACCTGCATCCTGGTAACCGAGATTGCGGTAGAAGCCCTGAGCATTCTCATCAACCTGCGTAGAGGTCATAACCATGCCGTAGCCCTTCTCCTTCATCTCCTTCTCCCAATTGTCCACAAGCTGACGTCCGTAGCCCTTTCTCTGATATCTGTAGACTACAATCAAATGTGTACAGCAGGGAATGTTGTCCCAGAACATATTGTATCGCATCAGAGCAACCGGGGTATCGTTCTCCAAAAGAACGTATCCCATCTTGTCTCTAACCTTCTTCATGAACTCGTCTTTCTTGATGTTCTTATCAAGAACAAACCAAAAATCATAGTCTTCTTCCGTTACGTAACGAATGTTAGTCATAGCAATCCTCCGACATCGTGATATGTACCGCCGCATTCTTCGGCGTCATCGCATCTCTTCTTTTTTCGCCTGCTCATATACTCTGCTGAACAATGCGCTAAGCATAACATAGCATTAGTTCCATGAAAATGCAAGCATTTTTTCACGTCTCTTCGCACCACCTTACTATCACGAAGCTCTCACTCCTACGCGAACAGACTCTGCAGCAAGCATACCATATGCGGAATCACGCTCGTCGCACTGTGACCTCCGTCCGGAATGAGCTGCCACTTGTGCGGCACACCATGCTCCGTAAGGATGCGATGGTAATTTGCCGGGTTTCCGCCCACAACATCGTCTACCGCTCCTGCCGTCAAGACAAGTGCCTTCGGCATCAGCTGTTCCGGCCACGTCAGCTCCTGCTCGCTAAGCTGTCCGGGGTGTACGCCCATGATGTGGTCCATTGTGGGAGTCAGTCCGGGTGCGGGACACGCCGCGCCAACATAACCGAAGCGCTCCGGCTTGTTCACTGCAATAAACAACGACTCACGTCCTCCCATCGAAAAACCGGTAATCGCCGTGTCTTCACGTCCGGTCTTCACAGGAAAATGCTCTTCCACCCATGGCATCAGATCTGCCGACAAATCAAAGATAAAGTTATCGTAGCAAATCGAATTTTCCGGGTCCATCTTCGTACAAGCAACTCTTTCCTTGCTCGTATAAATGTACGGAAATACGACAATCATCGGCTTTGCCAGCCCATCCGCAATCAGATTTCCGAGCAAGATTCTGGCCTCGCACATTCTCGCAAGCGAGTCCTCATTCTCCCAGTAGCCGTGCATCGCATAAAGCACCGGATACGACTCGCTCTCGGAGTAGCTCGGCGGGAACAAAACATTTACCGGAGTCTCGCGCTCTCTCGTCGTCGAATAATAAAGAAATTTCTCAAGCTTACCGTAGGTGACGCCTTCGCGCTCCTTCACAAATTCCATGACATTCGTCTGTTCGCTTCTGTTCTCTTCCATAGCCTTACTCCTCCTAATCGGTCAGTCCGTAAGTTGCAACGTCGCCGGGTTGCCGGCCGCCGCCTTTCCCCATCGTCTTATACATATTCATCTTACCACAGCTGCGTTCGACATACAATCTCGTTTTCGCGAAGGAGACCCGGCGATGCGCAATTTTTGTTTCCGGAAGCCACCCGTTGACGCGCATTTTCTCCTTGCAAATGCTTCGACACAATGCTACAATAAAACCATCAATAAATATACGAAAGTATAGGAGGATTCAGATATGGGAAAGTTTGTTATTCGTAAGACCAAGACCGGTGTTAAGTTTGACCTTAAGGCAACGAACGGACAGGTAATCGCTACTTCCGAAGTATACGCAAGTGAGGCAACCTGCCGCAACGGTGTTGCAAGTGTAGCTAAGAACGCTCCGATCGCAGGCGTTGAGGATCAGACCGCTGAAGGTTATGAGACTGTTAAGAACCCTAAGTTCGAGATGTATGTAGACAAGGCAGGCGAGTATCGCTTCCGTCTTACTGCTTCCAACGGTCAGATTATCGCTACGAGCGAGGGCTACAAGTCCAAGGCTAATTGCGTGAACGGCATTGAGTCCGTTAAGAAGAACGCAGTAGACGCTGAGATCGTAGAGGAGTAATCCATTTCGATGGCGTCTCCGCTTTAGAATGATAGTTTGTTAGGAGTTTTATCATGGACATTGCAGATAAGATCAAAGAATTAGTCGAGAAGATCACAAAGGACGACGATCTGAAGAAACAGTTCCAGAAGGATCCCGTTCAGGTAGTTGAGAAGCTGACCGGCAAGGACCTTCCGGATGGCGCACTCGACAAGATCGTAGATGGCGTTAAGGCCAAGATCAGCATCGACAAGGCCGGCGATTTGCTCGGCTCTGTGAAGGGATTGTTCTCAAAGAAGTAATCCATTCCGAATGAAACAATAAAAACTGCTTATGACACGTTCATAAGCAGTTTTTTTGTCGCGCAGGGGCCGGTCCCATCCCCGGTTGTCCCTGCTCCATATAAACCCCGCGGACTGTCCCGCTTTTCGAAAAGTATCTATCAAATGCCTCTTTCTCGGCTGCTAGCCAACCAGCTCTGCTGCCAGTGCCTCCAGCTGCGCTGCATTTTCCTCGGTCATCGCCGACAAGATGCGGACCGTCGTCTCGGCAAATGCAATGCCCTTGCTCTTCTCGAGCATTTCTCTCATAACCTTTGCGGCCACCGGTGCCCAGCTGCCGTTTTCAATCAACGCCACCTTGCGGTCGCTGTAATTGTGCTCGGTCAGATGGTGGATGAAGTCGCGCATCGGCGGGAAGATTCCCATGTTGTAGGTCGTCGTTGCCAGCACAAGCTTGCTGTAGCGAAATGCATCCGCCACCGCCTCCGACATGTCGCAGCGAGCCAAGTCGTACAGCTTCACTTCACTATAACCTCTGTCCTTCAGCATTTGCGCCAAGCGAAGCACAGCAGTCTTCGTATTCCCATAGACCGAGGTGTACGCGAGAACGATGCCCTCCGCCTCAGGTCGGTAGCTCGACCACGTGTTGTACAGCTCGAGGTAATGACCGATGTCTTCCTTAAGCACAGGACCGTGCAGCGGGCAAATCATCCGAATGTCCAGTGCTGCGGCTTTTTTCAGTAGGCTCTGTACCTGTGCGCCGTATTTGCCTACGATTCCGATATAATACCGTCTGGCCTCATCCGCCCAAGGCTCGTCTACGTCCAACGCTCCGAATTTGCCAAATGCGTCCGCCGAGAACAAGATTCCGTCCGTGCTATCGTAGCTCACCATAACCTCCGGCCAGTGCACCATCGGCGCCGCTACGAAGGTAAGCTCATGTCTGCCGAGTGAAAGCGTGCTGCCTTCTCTGACCACAATTCTTCTGTCGGCAAAATCCGTTCCGAAAAAGTTTTTCATCATGTCAAAGGCTTTTGCCGAAGCTACCAGCTTCGCATTCGGATACAGCTCCGCAAAGCTTATGATATTGGCCGAATGATCCGGCTCCATGTGATGCACGACCAAATAATCCGGAGTTCTTTCCCCGAGCACCTCGCGCACGCGCGCAAGCCACGCAGTTGTGAAGGCCGCGTCTACAGTATCCATCACCGCAATCTGCTCATCCAAGATGACGTAGGAGTTGTACGAGATTCCGTTCGGAACTTCGTACTGTCCCTCAAACAGATCAATCGCATAGTCGTTGACGCCTACATAGTGCACGTCCTTCGTAATATCCAATATAGTATTATTGTTCGTATTGCGCATTTTCATTACCTCCTACGTAATCAAGCCTTGGATACCGTTCTTCACAGCTTCTCCCTCTTGCTTTTCTGCTCTGATTATACTATACTGTAAACCGAAAGTATGTTGAATTTTCAACAGATGGAGAAAAATATGATGCAAAACACAATGCTACAATATCATCAAATTCTACAAGCCTGCCCGCTCTTCAGCGGAATTTCAAAAGACGACCTGCTTCGGATGCTCACTTGTCTCGGCGCGACGTACGTACGCTTCGACAAGCGCTTCGATGTGTTCTCCGAAGGCGCACCTGCCGAGCATATCGGAATTTTGCTCTCCGGCGCCGCACAGATGAGTCAGGTCGATTATTACGGTAACCGAAGCATTCTCGGCAACGTGAAGGCAGGTGAGGTGTTTGCCGAAGCATTTGCTTGCGCGGATATTTCGGCAATGCCGGTCACGATTACCGCTACCGAGCCGTGCGAGGTGCTGCTCATCGACAGTCGCCACATTCTGCACACCTGTGAAAATGCCTGCGCATTTCACCAGCAGCTCATTTTCAACTTGATGAAGGAGCTTGCCACTAAGACGATCTCTCTTCACAGGCGAGCCGAAATCACCTCGAAGAGAACTACACGAGAAAAGCTGCTCGCATACCTTATGCTCTGCGCCAAAGAGGCCGGCAGTGACAGCTTCGACATTCCGTTTGACCGCCAAGAGCTTGCCGACTATCTGGAGGTTGATCGAAGCGGCCTGTCCACCGAGATCGGAAAGCTGCGCGATGAGGGAATTTTAGAGAGCCGAAAGAAGCATTTTCATCTGCTGTGACAAAGCGGCCGTAGGTGCAATGGGCTGAAATACAACAAAAAACCGGGTGCCGAAGACTGCTCCTTTGCAATCTACGGTCACCCGATATTTTTATTTACGTGCATTTATCCAAGCGCAACGTCCAAAATCATCATCAGCGTAAAGCCCACAGCGAACCATATCGTTCCGATGTTCGAATGGTTGCCTTCCGACATCTCGGGAATCAGTTCCTCTACGACAACGTACATCATAGCGCCCGCCGCAAAGCTAAGCAGATACGGCAGCACGGGAAGAATCAGACCCGCCGCCAAAATCGTCAAAAATGCGGCAATCGGTTCAACAACGCCCGACAGCATTCCGTAGGTAAATGCTTTGCATTTTCCCATGCCATGCGAACGAAGCGGCAACGAGATAATCGCGCCCTCGGGGAAGTTTTGAATGGCGATTCCGAGTGAAAGCACCATAGCTCCCATCGCCGTCAGTTCGGTTTCTCCGGCCAGCAATCCGGCGTATACGATTCCGACCGCCATGCCCTCCGGAATGTTGTGCAGCGTCACCGCCAGCACAAGCATTGTCGTCTTTGCAAGCTTGCTTTTCGGTCCCTCCGCCTTCTCACTGTTCACGTGCAAATGCGGAATGATGCGGTCCAAAAGCAACAAGAAAAAGATACCGAGAAGAAAGCCTGCGGCGGCGGGGACAAATGCCCAGCTGCCCATATCATTTGCTTGTTCGATTGCGGGGATCAGCAAGCTCCATATAGAAGCCGCAACCATTACGCCCGCTGCGAATCCGGTCAGTATGCGTTGCATCGTTTGGTTCATACCTTTTCGCATTACCAAGACGCAGGATGCACCAAGCATCGTGCCTACAAACGGTAGCAATAAGCCTCCTATCGCCTGCATTGTTGTCATGTCTTCTTTACCTCTTTCTATCTTTACTATATGCCGGGCTCCGTTCGGTGTGCAACTTGCACGGCCGGCAAATGCCCGATTCCAAAACAGCCGCCGCATTGCTGCGACGGCTATCACTATCAACGTTTACAGCGTCGCTGCTGCGGCAATCTCGTAGATTGCTGCTACATCCTCAGAAGACAGCGGCAGGAATCCGCCGGTTCTACCCTTAACGCCAAGCTTTTCAACAAGCGTGGGAATGTCCTCGCGCTTTGCACCGAGCTGCTCGAAATTGATCGGCATACCGATGCTTGAAAGGAAACGACGGAATGCACGAATGCCTTCGAGTGCCGTAACCTCGGGATTTGCAAAATTCATCTGGCAACCCCATACGCGAGTTGCAAACTGCGCAAAACGCATCACATCGTGCTTGTACACGAACTCCATCCACGACGGCATAATAACCGCGAGGCCTGCGCCGTGTGCACAATCGTACAAACCGGAAAGCTCATGCTCGATGTTGTGGCTGTTCCAATCCTGGTCTCTACCAACACCGACGATGTTGTTGTGAGCCACCATTCCGGCCCACATAATATTCGCACGTGCATCGTAGTTGTTCGGATCTTCAATGACTCTCGGCGTCTCCTTTACCATCGTCAGCAAAAGAGCCTCACACAGACGGTCGGTTACCTCGACCTCCTTCGTGTTCGTAAAATAGCGCTCGCAAATGTGAGCCATAATGTCCGTTGCACCGCAAGCGGTCTGATAAGCCGGAAGCGTGCACGTCAGCTCGGGATTGAGCACGGAGAATCTCGGACGAATCAAATCGGTGCTGAGTCCGCGCTTCCACATGCCGTCTTCCTTCGTGATAACCGAAGACTCGGAGCCTTCACTACCCGCTGCGGCAATCGTAAGCACCGTACCAACCGGAAGTGCTGCCTTTACCTGTGCCTTGCCGGTGTACATATCCCAGAAGTCGCCCTCATAGCAAACGCCTACTGCGATTGCCTTAGCGCTATCGATACTGGAGCCACCGCCTACAGCCAGGATAAAATCGAGGCTCTGCTCCTTGCAGATATCGATGCCCTTATATACCAACGTATCTCTCGGGTTCGGCTGTACGCCACCGAGCTCTACGTAGAAAATGCTCTCTGCCTCAAGAGATGCCTTTACGCGGTCCAAAAGTCCGCTTCTTACAACGGAGCCTCCGCCGTAATGAAGAAGCACACGACTTCCGCCGTACTTCTTAACAAGACTACCACAGGAGCTCTCCATTCCCTTTCCGAATGCAAACTCCGTAGGGCTGTAAAAACTAAAATTGTTCATGCTGTTCCTCCTATTAAGTAATAGTATACCTTAGTTTTATTCTAGATGCTCTTCGCGCATTTTGCAAGCATTTTGCTTGGGCGCGCACAGGATGAGCAATCAAAAAACTCCGAATAAGATGCAACCGATTGTATTGATTGCAAAATTAGCGAACATGTGCACAAGCCAAGAGGTGTAGATGTTGCCGTCCTTTTCGTTAAGCCAATTGAAAATGCAACCGCCCACAAACAAGCCGACGAGTGCGAGCACATACAGCGCCGGATGAAACCAGCCAATGGTCATGCCGACATGGTAGGCCGAAAACAGCGCCGCACTGAAGCAATAAGCAAAGCCTCGCGGTGCTACCGTTCGTAGTGTCAAGAAGCCAAAGCCTCGAAAGAAGAACTCCTCCAGCAAGGAATTGATGAAGGATATGTACAACGCCACCCAAAGAAAATTGTCCGCGTTGACACCAATGTCCTTCGTCAAACTATCCGTAATTCCCGAAAAATCAAACGTCCCACGCAGCACAAAATACGCACCCACGATCAGTGCATATAATGCAACTCCCAATAGGAACGCGCGCAGCAGCGTGCGCTTCTTAGGGCGAAACAGCTTTGCAAGCGCCGGTCGCTCCTCCTTGTTCCGGAGAAAATACAGCGCCGGAATGACCAAGAACAACACTATCTTCACAGCCGACTTCAATGCGTAGTCCGGCTTCCAGATGCCGTCCACCAGACTCATCAAGATCGAACAGATTGCAACCGTAGCTACTATATAGCCCAATCGTGCATTTGCCTTCATTACGCATTCTCCTTCCTGTCAGCCTCTTTCTCGGCCGACCAAGGCTCCGGCACAAGCTGACTCAAAATCGAGCCCTTGTCTCTTCGCTTAACGTAGAAGAAGCCTAGTATGGAAAATGTAACCGCGCCGATGAAATTTACGAGCATATCGTACATCGTGTCGATCAACCCGAGGTCCAGATAGCCCTCCACCTCAAGCTCTACACCGTCCACCGTTACCTGCTTAATGTCCGTAATGTGCACACGATCATTACTCTGTGTAGGGTCCAAAAGTGTGGAATGTACTTCGGAAACGATGGTGTCCTTTTGCATATCATAGTCGATTGCTCTGTCGACACCGAACTCGAGAAACTCCCACAGCACGCCGATTGTCATCGAGAAGCAAAATGCAACGATAGACAAGTACAACGGCGACAAACTGAACGTATACCGCTTCTGTCGATTGATAATATCGACGAGCGAAAAACCGATGCCCGCACAGATAAAGCCGTTGATTACGTGCAAGATTGCATCCCAGTACTGGAACCTCTGATAAAATGCACTGATCTCACCTAAAATCTCTGCTGCAAAGATGAAAAACAGGATGATGATCTCCATCACGCTCGGGAATTCGACCTTTAACGTCGTCTGCACAATGCTCGGCATAATCATGAGCACAAGCGTCAGAAGACAGAGGAATACATTTTCAAAGTTGCCGTTGAAAAACTGCATCACCATCACTATGAGCACAAGGATGCGCAACAAAGCATATACGACAAAGGTGCTGCGGTTCTCGCGCATCTCCGCCCTCACATCCTTTATAAACTTGTTCAGTCGATTCGCCAATTTGAGTGTACCTCCACAGCTATCCTATTATTCTTTTTCCTTCTTCCTCTTGTCACGAAAATGTATGTACAACAGACTTCCCGTTCCACCGAGAATGGTAAGCACCGACCAAATGTGTTTTCCCGTAATGCCGAACAAAAACGGCGGTTTGAATCTTAAGAAAAACGTCAGCACGAACATCGCAGAGCCATACAAGACCATGAACAGTCCGAAGCCTCTTCCGCGAAGACCTTTCTTGGCATCTATAATCAGCAAGGTCAAGAAGATACCGAAAACTACGATAATCTCAACCTCTCTGCTCGGAAAATAATGCGTGTACGCATCCCACGAAAATGGTAGGGCAATTCCTCTACAGCATCCGGCAACGAAGCATCTCAGCTTCATCACCATCAAGATGATGCACGCGTGCGGCGCTATATAGTCAAGCATCTCGCCATAGCCCAAACGAAGCAGCTTTGCCACCGGCGGAAATGTTACCGGCACGAGCAATACGGCGCCGAAAAACAGCGAGCCGCCCCACTCGCCTTGTTCGATTGCGGACAAAAGCATCGTCTCCGGTATAGCAATCAGTATCAGGGCCACAATGACTCCCGCCACTCGTTTGGCGCCCCAATCAGCGTATGTCTTGCATATAAATCGGTCGCGTATCGGATTGTAAATCAACATTGCAGCAAGGCACAACGCCCCATACACAACTGAATCCATTATCGTGTCCTTTCCTTCGTGTCCTTCCGACGAACTTTTCGAGCCTTCTTGTTCGCGGCACGATAGCAGGCCCATACAATACCACCCACAAGCACAAGCGAGCCGAAGATGACACCGATGACAATCCACGTCAGCTGCATGAATGTAATGCCCCAAGCGGACTTCGTTCCGGTCACCACATATTTGGTGCCTTCGCCGTCAATCAAGCCACCGTATTCCTCGGAAAGGCTTTCGGGCACTCGTACTTCCGAGTCCGGAATTCCCTTCATATTGAGCGCCACAATATAATCGGTTTGAGAATCGAGCGATGCCAGATAAAATGTAGCATAGCCGTAATCGTCCACAAGCACCGACTGCACTCGCTCCCAGTCTCTCCACACAGGCTTCTGACAAAGCGTAGCCACGTTGCGAGCGTAGGTAATACCAAGACGCACCTGCACCGAAACCTCAAACGGAATCGTCTCTTCAAATGCAATGATATAGCTCGTCGCATCGCCGATCAGCTTCTTTTGCGCCTTTGTAGGCTTGTCGTTCTTCGTAAGCGTATATTTCAGATTGTACTTCTTCGCGAGCTCCTCCTTCGGAATCGTCTCACAATCGATCTCCCACGAGGTGTTCGCATCGGTCTGTACCGTAAT
>JAZRJF010000017.1:0-2068 GCA_045645665.1 Lachnospiraceae bacterium
CGATTTCTCTCCGCAACGGTTCCGATCCACATGTCCAGGCCGATCGTTTCGGCGTCTTGAATATAGTACTGAATGAAGCCGATGGGCTCGTTGTCGCGCAAAATGAAATACGGAAATACGTCAACCGGATTCTTCACTCTGGCGCCGTACTTCTCGATGATTCGTTCAAGCGGGACGGGCGGCTCGCCCTTTTCGTCGCACCACACCCATTCCTGAAGCTCCGGCTCCAAGAACCACTCCCGCATTGCCACGTAATCCTCCATTGTGTCTTCCATCAATCTCAACGATATCATTGTCGCACCTCATAATGCAAATGCTCATTTGCCAATCTCAGCTTCATGTCCGTTCCTCCCTTCCTCAATGTCGTTACAAACGCTTACCTGTATGTTACCACACGGCGACGCGAGCCGACATTTGGCGCAAAGCACGCACCGCTGATGCGGATGATGTCCAGCTGTTCAAATGCGATTCGGCATATCTCCTTCGCCGCCGCGGTCATAATCCCCTTCGACCAATATTCTGTGAGAAGATAGTAGCCGATTTCGCCGTCTCGTCTATACACGTCCGTCTGTTTTTCAACGCTAACGACGCCCACCAGCTTGCCGTCCACGTAAATCACGCGCCACACGCCGTTCTCACCCTCATTTTCGGCAATCATGTTAATCCACCAATCCGCATCTTCGGCAGTATACGGATCCGGCAGGCGGTCCGACAGATACTTTCTCTCCACGGCATTGCATACCGCCTTCAAACCATCTCTGTCCTGTGCCGTCGGAATTCTCAGTTCCATGTTCATCTCGTGTTCTCCTCCCTAATATAAATGCTCTACGGTCGCAAAGCCCCGGGGCGTGTTACGCAGTTCCATTTAGTTCGCTTTGAAATTGTAAATCGGAACGATACGCTCCAGGATGTCCACAGTAGGTTCAACGCACTCCATGATTTCTTTGTAATCTTTATAGACAAACGGCGCTTCATCCAGCGTGCTTTCATTTACACACGTGGTGAAGATGCCTTTCATAGTATCTGCATACTGCTCAAGCGTGAACAGCTCCTTTGCCTTCGCACGGGAATAAAGTCTACCTGCACCATGCGGAGCCGAATAGTTCCATTCATCATTTCCCTTGCCCCTACAAATAAGCATGCCGTCGCGCATATTCAGCGGAATTACAAGAACTTCCCCTTCCTTTGCGGAAATAGCCCCCTTGCGCAGAGTCTTAGACTCCATATCAATATAGTTATGGATGGAATTGATGTGCGACTCGACGATTCCTCCCATCGCCGATACAATGGCGTTCAGCATTGCAAGTCGATTTTCATTCGCAAAATGCTGCATAATGGCAACGTCGTGCAGATAGTTGTTCATGTCCTGTCCGGTGAGGAAGCACAGGTCGGAAACAGCAGAGCTAGCGTCTGCCACATGTGCCTTCAGCCATTCCTGTCGCTTCTGCGGCTCAATCTGGCGGAGTCTCGTTTGAAACTCCTTATTCTTCGACTGACGTTCCATCTTCTCCGCAAGACTCTGGTAGTATTTTGCCACAGCAAGTCCGATATTACGGCTGCCACTGTGTACTGCCAAATAACCGTCTTTATACGCCTCAATAAAATGATTCCCGCCGCCGAGAGTACCAAGCGCCTTTTTTGACCTCTCCTTCACATCGCTCGACAAATAGTCATAGCAAAGCAATTCCGAAAATTCAAATTCCTTCTCTTCTTCGTGAACCTCCATTCCATGCGGAATGTATTTTCGAATCACAGCGTCCAGTTCGTCCAAACGCTCTTCGAAATGGATGTTGGTCTTTACAAGATCCACTCCGCAACCGATATCCACGCCCACAAGATTCGGGCACACCTTATCCGTAATCCTCATCGTTGTTCCGATTACGCATCCTGCTCCCGCGTGACAATCCGGCATAATGCGAATGTGAGCATTTTCTCCAAGAGGAGAATTCGCCATCTCAACAATCTGTGAAACCGCACCGTCATCTACAGTACGCGCGTAAATAATCACTTCTCCGTATTTACTTTGTAAAGTCATCATAGCAAATTCTCCTCCTCTTGAATCCTATTT
>JAZRJF010000018.1:0-7449 GCA_045645665.1 Lachnospiraceae bacterium
TACGAGCGTTGCGTACGGAATCTGCGTCTGTACGTGAAGAATGTGCTCACACTGTGCTCCGGCAGACGAAAGAATCGTCGTATCGGAAATCGGGGAGCAGTGGTCACCATATACAGAGCCTGCAAGCGTTGCGCCGAGTGCCGGAATGAGGTACTGCATATTTGCAGCTACTGCGCCGGCATCGTCTGCACAGATCATCGTTACGATCGGAATCAAGATACCGAACGTACCCCATGCAGTTCCCATCGAGAAGGAAAGGAATGCAGCTACAACGAATACAACAGCGGGCAGGAATGCAAGCGATACATTTGCATCGCTAACAACATTACCTACGAACTCACCGGTACCGAGCATCTCACGACATACGCCGCTGAGAGACCATGCAAATACGAGAATCATGATTGCGGAAACCATGCATTTTACACCGTGGAGAATGCCGTCCATGAATGCACGGAAGCCCATCAGCTTTCTCGGAACATACATAAGCAATGCAACTACCAATGCAACAAATGCACCAAGGCTCAAGCCTGCCGTAGGAGCCTCACCGATTGCGGTCGTGAACGAAACACCGCCATCGAAAAAACCGCCGGCATATGCCATACCGAGAATCGAGCCTGCAATCAATACGACCATCGGAATCAAAAGGTCAAACACGCTGCCCTTATCACTAATCGCAATTCCGTCAAGCTCCTTGCTCTCGTCTGCGTCGCTATAGTCTGCAAGAAGTGCAGCCTCATCTGCCTTCTTCATCGGGCCGAAGCCAAACTTCGTGAAGCAGAGTACGAGTACCATACCAATCGTAAGAAGCGCGTAGAAGTTGTACGGAATCGTCTTAACAAATGCGTTCAGTCCGCCGGCTGCCTCTACTTCGGAGGAAACCGCTACCGCCCAGCTGGAGATCGGTGCGATGATACATACCGGTGCCGCGGTCGAGTCAATGATGTACGCAAGCTTTTCTCTTGCAATCTTGTGCTTGTCCGTAATCGGTCTCATAACCGTACCTACGGTCAAACAGTTGAAATAGTCGTCGATGAAGATAAGCACACCGAGAATCAGTGTTGCCAGCTTCGCGCTAACGGGGCTCTTCAGCTTACCGCTCGCCCATCTTCCGTATGCTCTCGAGCCACCGGCCTTTGTTACAACAACAACGAGAGAGCCGAGCAACGCAAGGAACAGAATCATGTAGCCGTTCTCGCCGATCTTGCTAGCCATCATGTCGAGAACATACTTCACTGCCGCAATAATCGGCGTGTCTGTCTGGATACAGTAAATCAACATACCGGAAACAATACCGGCCAGCAAAGAGGAAAATACCTCTTTCGTAATAAGCGCCAATACAATTGCGATGATTGGCGGCAGAATGGACCACCATCCCGCATTAATCATGTCTAAACCCATAGTATTCAATATCCTTTCCGAGGAAATTAGTATTTCTACTATCGTACCATATCGCAATGTGTTCCGTCAACGCATTTTCGGCGCATTTTCGACAAAGCGAGCGTTAGCGGCGCCGCGGATACCTACTTTCCCTCGGAATGCCCGGTTCGGCTCGGGGCATTTTGCTTCAGAGCGCTTCGCCTCAAGCTTATTTCGCCTCCGGATACTCGTTGCACAACAGACGGTACGGCGGCTCGTCCTCCTCGATGGCCGGGAATCGACCCATCGGCGGATTGAAACGGTTGTCGTTCGAGTCGTCGTTGCACTGACTCACCTCGCCGAGCAACACGTCACCTGTGCCCGGCTCCACCTCAAAATCGTGGTACATATACTGCTGAATGAAAATGGACTCGCCGGGAGTCAGACGAATCTGCGTGCCGGCCGGAACCGTATACGTGCGCCCGTCGGTATGAACGGTCACATCGGATTCGTAGTCAATCGACTCGTCCGGAAGGGAATTGTACACGCGAATCAGTACATTTCCACCGCCGCGGTTGATGATGTCCTCCGTCTTGAACCAATG
This sequence comes from Lachnospiraceae bacterium, assembly GCA_045645665.1. Classification (GTDB taxonomy): domain Bacteria; phylum Bacillota; class Clostridia; order Lachnospirales; family Lachnospiraceae; genus ISDg. The sequence continues at coordinate 1,961 of JAZRJF010000018.1, forward strand.
AAAATGATTCGGCGAATACTGGCCCTCCTTCAGGTACAAAAGCTTCTCGGCGTAGACCTTCGGGTATTTGTCGGGCTCTTTTCGGCTGCCGTTTCGGATGGTAATGAGCGAAAAGCCCATCTTGTCGAACTCGCCCTTGCCGTAGTCGGTGATGTCCCAGCCCAGCATGCAATCGCGGACCTCGTCGTACTCGTGGCCAATCGTCTGCCACTGCTCGGGCGTAAAATGACAGAACGGCGGCAAGTAGCAGTGATATCGTTCACACATAGCCTCCAGCTCCTTCAGCGCCGCATTCACTTCGGATCGTTTCATAGTGTTGTCTCCTTTTTGGTTGCTCTCCTGCGTTTATTGTTCCTCTTCGATAATTCTATGGTGCTTATCCTTCATATGATACATGAAGGCATCCGCCATCTGTAAGTGTTTCTCGATATCAAACGCATCCTCCGGACGAATCTCCACTCCTCCGATACTCACCGTCAGGCGGAAATCGATTCCCCGCTTTTCCACTTCCCTTACCAGGCGCTCTTGTACCGACTGACATATTCCTTCGATATCAATCTTTCCGCCTTCTACACAGCCACCTACCAGAAATTCATCTCCACCGAATCGGGACACTACCCAGTCTCTCGGCATTTCCGCACGTAATACGGAGGCTACTGTTCGTAACGCCAGGTCACCGTTTGCATGACCGCTTTGGTCGTTAATTCTCTTCATTTTATCGATATCGACAAGGATAATAACACCCAGCCCGCCTTTTTCTTTCCACTCCTCTAACATGGGGTATGTGATACGCTCACAGCCCGCACGATTATATACGCCGGTAAGAGTATCCATCACAGACAGATTCGTCAGTCGTTCCGTCAAAGCCGATATCATAATGTTGCGTCTTACCTGTTCCATGTACTGGTTCATGTGTCTGGTCCAAATGTAAAGACGGTTATTTTGAAAAATCTCGAAATCCCCTGTCAGAACTGCAAACCCGTAAGTTTTTTCATCGTTGTACACAGGGACATATATATATACGTCCGGAACGTCCCTTTCCTCTGCCAAATAAAAGATGGCATCGTTTTTCTTCATCATCTTATAAGGCTTCTTCTTTCCGTCCTTTATCGTGCCGACCACAGCCAAGTCCTCATTGTAGCCACGGGTTCGCAAATTGGCGTCCCCCTCTTCAATGTGGAAAAACTCCTCGTCCAAACAAAGCGTAAAATTTCCGCCTTCGATATCATGCTCACTTTCGAACAATGTCGAAAGACTATCGGATAATTCCTCTAACGTTTCATTCTTGCGAACGTATAGGTAAATGCTTCTGAAATGGGAGTCCAGTGCAACGCTGTCGCGGAGCCTAAAGAATTGCGCGCTCCGATGCGTGTTAGCTGTCTTCTCACAACAGCCACAGCTCTCGTTCGGAACAAATCTAGTGCTCAACATTTCGTCTTGCACCATTTTCCCTTGCATCCTATCAAGCAGCATGCGAATTGCTTTTACGCCCATGCTCTTCCATTCGTGACTCACCGAAGCAAGTAGCGGATGAAATTCTCTTGTCTGCGACAGACAATCGTATCCGGTTATAATGACGTCCTCCGGCACACGATATCCCTGTTCTACCAGACTGTTTGCGACGCCAAATGCCATCACATCATTGGCGCATACAATGGCCTCCGGCAATCTGCCATGTTCCTCTATCCATGTCGATGCAATGTTCAGCGAACTGATCATTCCCCAGTCACCATATTTAATATTTTCTTTGGGTACGGCAAATCCGTTTTCCTGCGCAACTTCTACCACCGCACGTAACCGCTCCGCGCTTTCCACGTTCTCTTCCGGACCACCGATAAACAGTATCTCTCGTACGCCGTGCTCCATCACGATATGCTCCGCCAATTCTCTCATTCCGGCATAATTGTCGGTAAAAATCGCAGCGGCATTTTCGAACTTGTATTCCAAACTGACAACCGGACACTTGATACCGTTGATCTTCTCTTGAAAATATTCTTTTTCCATAGGTAGATTAAGAGAATTCCCCAGTATAATGATTCCGTCGAAATCATCCATGTTCGGCAATGTAAATATATTAAACTCTGTTTCACATTGAATAGCATCATCCGACTGAAAGGAATAGTTCACAAAGAAAAACACGTCCATGTCCTCTTCCTTTGCAATCATAGCAATTCCGTTCATGGTATCTTTTACATATTCAAAACTCCATCCTCCGGCAAACACTGCTATCTTCTTTCTCATAACTTCCTCCTTAGTTTAACGCCTTAGTTTGACGCTTCACATTACCACCTTGGATTACCGCCTTACATTACCGCAATAGATTACTGCCTTTCGACGTGCACACTTTGCAGTAACATAATCACCTACTGTCATTATACGTCATCTAGCATTGGCTAGCAATGACGAAATAGTAGACAACTCAATAGAACCTCATCGTTTTGCATTATCTTACGTCACTTCTCCTCACTACTCATCACTTGTGTAGCGTGGACAAGCGGTGGACACAGTCTACGAAAAAAGAAGGCTGACGAAAATCAGCCTTCTTTTTCTACCTCTACTTATTCAACCGAATCGCATCGATTACGTCGATTTTACTTGTCTTCCATACCGAGAACATGCCTGACACAAACACCGTCAAAGCGGAGATGGCAAATGCCAGCGACACGGACACGAGCGAAATGCTGATGAGCTCCGTTCCAACCAGTGCATTTAACAGTACCTTAATGACCAGCGAGGCCACGATGGCTATCACAAAGGTAAGTGCCGCATTTTTCACCATGTCGACCCCGATCAGCATCAGAACATCTCTCCGGCTTAGGCCCAACGTCTTCAGCACGCCCACCTCGCGTTTTCGTTCTCTGTTTTTGTAGTAATACAGCAGCGAGAATAGGATGGTTACGACGAGAATCAGCACCGCCGAAATCGCAATCATCGTGTACTTGGTCGCTTCGAGATTGCTGCTCGTTTCCGCGATATCGCTGCTTCTGTTGATGACGGAAATGGTGGGGTCGTAGTTCGAAATCTTGCTCTCGACCATCTTCACGACATCATAATCCGTCGCAAATACGACAAGCATGCTCGGCGCCAGCGCCTTTTCTTTGAAGCCCGGAAATGCCTGAACCTCAAGCCCCTCCTCGTGCTCCTCGATGACGCTCAGCATTTTCCCATAGTTCATTAGCATGAGCATCCCGTTGTTATCGTACTTGTCGTTCTTGTAGGAGTTGTTCAGCACTCCGCCAATCGTCATTTCCAGCTTAATCGGCTTTGCAACGCTACCGTCAATCTCCACACGCTCATCGTCGGCGCTGCTACCCTCCGCCTTCGATTTCGGTTTTGTCGCTTCGCTGACGTATAGCTTAGTCGGGACGTAGCATTCGATTACGAGGGACTTCCCAATCAGCTCTTCCGGATTGTCAACCAAGCTCGTCGCCAGCGCATACGTCAGATACACCTCGTCTTCGCTCAGCTTCTTGGCGCTGCCCTCCGTCAGAAAATCTCGCACATTCTCTTCCGCGTACAAAGGAGATATCGTAAACTCATTGCCATCCGCTAGGTAAGTGTTCGCATATTCCTTTGCCGCCAGCACCTCGCCGCCTTGTCCGCGCACCTCCAGTCCGGCATTGCTGCCCTTGTCCGCCGCCATTCCGTATGAGCCGAAGCAGTAAAACGGATACGCATTTTCCACGTTGGGAATCTCCCGAACGAACTCCACCGTCTCCTGCCCAAATGCAACCGCATCCTCGTAATCGGCTGAAGCATTCAGCCCCAGCGTGTCGTTTATGACAAGCAAGCTCCTGTCCGATATCGAATTCAAAAACTCGCGCTGGTTTTGCGTAAATGCGTCGCCAAATCCAAACGACAGCGACGTAATCGCCACGATAATCGCGGTAACCACAAGTAAAACCCGGTTGAGCTTATATTCCGTCCGCCGCAGCTTCTCGTAGCTCTTGATAAATGATCGCAGCCTCTTTTTCTTCTCCTGCCTTGGCGCGGGCGAAGCCATCGTCCCCGGCGTTCCCTCTCGCAGCAACAGCTTGCGGTCTTCTATCTCATATATGACATCGCTATAGCGAATCGTCTCATCGTCGTGCGACACTACGACAACAATTTTATTCAGCTCCTTCGCCAAATGCTTGAGCATTTTCATAATCCGTCTACTGTTCTCCGGGTCCAAGGACGCCGTCGGCTCGTCCGCTAGGATGATGTCGCATTCGTTGATCAGCGCCCTTGCAATCGCAATTCTCTGCTCTTCGCCGCCGGACAGGTCTTCCGGATAGCTGTTCTTCACCGCCCCCAGGTCCACGTAATTCATCCACTCATTTGCCGTCTCGAGGATTCTCTTCTCGTTCGTCTCGTACATCATTTGCGGCAGCATGACATTTTCAATCGCAGTCAGGTTCTTCATCAGATTCCCCTGCTGAAAAATGAAGCCGATGTGGTTCATGCGAAACACGGAGCCGGCCTCGTCGTCGAACCCATCCACCCGCTGCCCGTCGTACCAATATTCACACTCGCTGTTCGGCGCCTTGAGCAACCCCAGAACATTTAGCAAAGAAGACTTTCCCGCCCCCGACTTTCCTTTTATGCCGGTAATCTCCCCCCTCCCAAAGGAGATGTCCTGATTGTCGATAATTACTCTGCGCCCATATCTGATCGTTAGATGCTTGACCTCTAACATTCCATTACCCTCTCGTTCTTAGGCTAAAAATATAGTACAGTAACCTAGGATTACCGTACTATATTTCGCTTCCATGGCGTCGGTCCCGAATGCATGCCGGTTCGGCACCTATCCATAGACTATCTTCACTTCATGCAAATGCACCTGTGCTTTCTGTTATGTACCCCCAGCCATCACTTAGAACAAAATGCTCAACGTATGGGTTGTTCCGGATGTGCCTACCGTTCCCCACGGCGTCGGAACACCGATCTTTACTTTAAAGGAACCCTTTGCATATTCTCCGACGGGATGTGCTGCAGTCCAAGTCTTTTCGTCGGTAACCTCGTTCAGAACATAGCATCTGTCAGTCGTCAACCAAACGTCCGTAACATCACCCGATGTGTCGGTGCTGTAGCCGGATGCGTGCAACGTCTCGGTCACCACATTCAAACCAACCAGGCTATAGCCCTTCATCGAAACCGTCAGGTTCTCATAATACGCCGCATACGCACTCGTAAGACTTCCAACCAACAAAGTTCCCACAATCATTAGAATCGCCACTACTCTTAATAACTTTTTGCTCATTTTGCTTCTCCTTTTTCAAATGATTGCACTAGTCCGAAAAAGCGATATCTTCCCATGGAACTTCTTCAAATGTGCCATTGCCGGCCGCCGGTGGGTTTCGCGAATTGCACCGGCGCCGTTTCTATATAAAGCCGCCAAAAAGCCGCCTTATACCGTGAAAATGCAGAAAGCAGTCGATAACACGAGACTGTCTAATATTTCCATGTCATCTGGCGATAGTATAGCTTGTCCCGAGTGATTTGTCAAT
>JAZRJF010000019.1:0-33499 GCA_045645665.1 Lachnospiraceae bacterium
GTAGCTTAGCTCAGCTCAGAAGTACAGTGAGGGCAACGAGTAGCCTCGATGCTGATCTCAGACTTGCAGTAAGGACATACCTTTGTCGTCGGAGCAGCTTCTGCTACAGCTTCCTCTTCCTTCTTCTTTCCGAGGTCGGCAGCCTTGTTCATAAGCTTCACCATGAAGAATACGATGAGTGCCATAATCAAAAAGTGAATCAGTCCGGTAATGAATACACCGTAGTTCAACGTCGCAAGACCAAGCTCCTTCGCTTCTGCAAGCGTTGCGGGAATCTCGATGTTGTCGGGATTACTCAAAACAACGAACAAGTTCGTGAAATCCGTGTCGCCGATTACACAACCGATGAGCGGCATGAAGATATCGTTCACCAAGGACGATACCAATCCGTTAAATGCAGTACCGATGATCATACCGACTGCAAGGTCGATCATATTACCGCGCATGATGAATTTCTTAAATTCCTTAATCATAGTTTATCACCTTTCTCGTAGTGTCTGCCCACAAACGGACAGATGCTTCTGTATTCATTCAAATCGGGCCGGACTAAGCCGGCCCGTAGTGTTTCTTACTGCTTATCAAATGCCCATGTACTCCAGGAGCTGTTGGAAACGAAACGTCCGCCCTCCAAAGAACCGCTGAAGCTCTCCATGTATACGTAGCTCGAAGAGGTCGGCTGCTCAATCCAAGAGTCGGAATATACAGCCATGTCGCCACCTTCGCCTTCATACTCGTAGAGGTATGCGCTGTACTTGCAGCTCGTACCATCCAGAAGAAGCTCCATCGTAATCTCAACATCCATATAATCGGAATCCGTTCTCATCTCATCCTTGATTACCATGGTATAGATTCTTTCCTCGGTCTTATATACCCAAGTACCGACAGCATCACAAGTAAGATCGGTCAAATCCTCATCGGTAACGTACTGGAACTCCCAACCGTCCTCGTTGTCATAGTAGTAATACATCGTTGCAGACAAATCCAAGGTCATCGCGCCGGCACCGGAAAGAGTAAAGGTTACCGGAACATAGAGCGTTCTGTTGTCCTGAGAAAGCTCACCAACCTGCAGGTTCTGAATCTCGCCATCGGAGTAGTAATAGTAATCACGATAGTAGTAATATTCGTCCGAAGCCTCCAAGTCAGCCTGTACATCATCCGAAGCCGGAACATCCTTGTATGCTTCAACAAAGTCAACCGTCGAATCCACAACCTCTACCGAGTTGTAAGACCAGTAGTTACCACCTGCGTAGTACTCAAACTGGATTTCAACGGTGAAATCATACTTCTTGTATCCGTACTCACCACTGCACTCGAAGGTAACAGTATCCGTCATGGCCTCGCCATTCAGCTTGTGCTCCTTTGCTTCCCAAGTTACATTCTCGTCATACAAAGAGAAGTAAGCATCTTCTACGGAAACGCCGGTGTAATCCATATGCTCTGCGATATCCTCATCCGGGATATTGCCAATGAGCAAATAGGTCTCTTCGCCTTCCTCAATCTCCTTGCATCTCCAAGAGTCATCATCTCTTACACGGAAATCAATCTCAAGGGGCAGCGTAGTCTGTACAACACCTTCCGTCAAGATCAAGGTACACTCAACCTTCGTACGGTCCTTGTCGTCGTTCATATCCACTTCTTCGATGTAAATGCAGTAGCCTTCCTCTGCTTCCTTTACCTCTTCGTGGGTAATCTTCACGTCATCCAAATCGATGTCTTCATCAATAAAGCCTTCCTTCTGAAGCGCCTTAGCGATGTCGTTGTCCGTCGGCGGCTCAGCACCACAAGCGGTAAGCATACCAACGCACAAAACAGCTACGAATAATAACATCAAAAGCTTTTTCATCTTGTGTTCCTCCACATGTTTTTTCTTTTGGCCGAGCCTCCGGCTTACAAGCAAAATGCTCGTACATGACACCGTTCTCTGCCCATGTTGTAATTGCTCATGCAATTCATAGACCTACTATATCACGTTCCCGCAGTAAAGTCAATGATATTAACCCCGACTATTTTACTTCCGCCGCAGCCTCTCTCCCGCGCTCGATTTAGGGCAAAAAGCACGTCAATTCAGCGCGTCAATGCAAAACCTCACGGTATACTCGCAACGCATTTTTATAAAAGATTCCGTCAATTACACTGCACGGAAAACCTGCTCTTCGCAGTGCATCGTACAGCACCGATAGACTCCCGCAGTCCGGCAATGCCTTATTGGTCGGTATTCCGTCAAAGTCTGAGCCGAGTGCCACACATTCCGTTCCGCCTACGCTTTGCAAATGCTTCGCATGCTTCACTACCGCATCGATGATTTGCTCCTTTGTATAGCTTGCGGAGAGCTCCTCCGAGCTATTTCCACGGCCCCACGGAACGGACTGCAACAAAAACGGAAGATAAAAGTTCAACCCGATCACACCGCCACGCTCCGCAATACGCCGAACCAGTTCGTCCGGCAGATTCCTGGCTGAATCACACACTGCCCTTGCGTTGGAGTGACTCGCTACAATCGGCTGCCCGGAAACCGAAAGTGCATCGGAGATGCCCTTATCCGATAGATGCGACACGTCCAAAAGCATATGCAGTTCCTCCATCCGGCGCACACACTCCTTACCGAGTCGCGTCAAGCCCATGTCCGTACCGCATTTTCGCGCCGCAGTCGCGGCCGTTCCGAGCTCGTTGTTATAATTCCACGTCAAAGTCATCATACGAACACCGTCGCGGTAAAGCTCCTCGAGACGCTCGATTCGCCCTTCCAAGACGCCCCCCTCCTCTACCGTCAGCATCGCGCCGATTTTGCCCGCGCGCTCCACCAAAAGCAGCTCTTCGTAGCTACGAACCGGCTTCAAATAAGCCGATGCCGCAGCCAAATGCCGTTCAAAGCATTCTCGCATCGCCACATACGCTCCGTACGGCGACACACAACGCTCCATGTCTACGAATATCGCAAAGTTCTGCAGCAGGTAACTCGACTCACGAAGTCGCTTCGCATCCACTTGCAGAGCATTTTCCGTCAGGCTCCCTTCCTCGCCCGCAAGTTCCATGCCCCACAGCTTTTCAATCGTATCGCAATGCATATCCAAGACTTTCATAACTGTCCATCCTCGTTTCTTCTTTTCAAATGCTCTACAACATGGTACAATGAATGCAACTGTATTCACTAGGGGGATTCCATGCGTAAGCACCATCGATTTATTCTTATTGTATTAGCGTCTATCCTGCTTATGACCGCATGTGGTGGCAAAAATCCGAACGGCAATTCTACCACAACACCGAGCATTTTGCCGGATTCCAATAGTTCTACCGATGTAGAACAGAGCACGGGTGACACCTATCTTCACGTCGAGGGCATGCGATATCTCGAGTTTTCGAGTCCTTGCGACGGCATGAAGGAATTCGCAGAGCAATGCTTCGCTGACTATGCGATGTTGCAGCATCAGCTCGACTCCTCTTGTGAGACAAGTTCTATCTTCGCCATGAACAACTCCGGCGAGATTTCTCATACTCTAAGCGATTCCGAGGCCGAGCTCGTACGCCTCGGCTTGCGGTATAGCGAGCTGACGGGCGGAGCATTTGACATCACCAGCGAGCCTCTGCGCCAGCTTTGGGACGTGTCCACAGAATATTTCACACTCCCGTCCGAGGATGTCATCTCTTACACCTTGAGTCTCATCGATTATGAAAATGTAACACTGAACGGTGGCGACCTGCAATTCGGCGTGAGCGGAATGATGTTGAACACAGCCGATCTGTTCGACGGCTATGCGCTGGATCGTTTTGCGACTGCTGCCAAGGAAAGCTCCATCACAGAGGGCATTCTTCGCATCGGGTCGCTCAGCTACTACATCGGCGCTCCGAACGGCAAGCCGCATACGGTTTCCTTAGTCACTCCGGATGGAGAAGCCTCTCGTGAGGTTGCTTCCATCAAGCTGTCCGATTACGCCGTCGCAACCGCAAACGTGTACGACCAATACTACGAAGAGGACGGCACACTGTACCATCCTCTCTTCAATCTGCACACGGGCTACCCCAGTACAGCCGAATATGTTTCTGTCTTTGTTATCAGCTCTTCCGCCTCCCTGGCACAGGCCGTGGCGAAGGCTTGCTATTCGCTTCCGCTCGACGAGAGCATTACGATGCTCTCCAATCTACCGGACACCTACGCCATCTTCGTCGGTGCGGATGGTAGTGTCACCTACAGTGACGGACTGACCGACGCATTTGAGCTTACCGTACATTGATAGGAAACACCCTACGCCCCACGGCGCTCAAAATAGCCCGGATCCCCGGTTAGCTTCATTACAATGCCCTTCGGCAGCTTCTTATAGTGCTTTCCGAGAAAGAAGCCGATATACTTCGCCGCGCTCTGAAAAATGAATCGCGGCATCGTAAGATATCTTCTCTCGGCAGCCAGTAGCTTCAGCACCTTCTTCACATAACGGAAGCCCTCCGACTCGGAGGAAAGCCCACCAAACACCTCGGGATGGTCCTTCTGATTCACGGCAATGTCGAAATTGCGGCGAAGCTGCTTCCACATACTATATTCATGCCAATGCTCTACCTTTGCACTTGCGTCGTACACGATTGTATAACCGGCGTCGAGTGCTTTTTTTGCATACAGCATGTCCTCACCGAACAAAAGCCCCTCTTCGAAGCCGCTTAGCTGCTCAAACACCTCTTTGCGGTACAAGCAGCACACGTCCGAGCAAAATATCGCCTTGATTCCGAGCGTCTTATACTGAAGTCGGCTCTTCACGCAGCTCTTGTCCGGATAATTGAAGCCCTGTGTCAAACGTGCAAGAATGTCCGCAGAGCTACCGACTACTTGTCTGGCGTATACCGTTGCAGCATTTGCCTGCTGCTTCATCGCCTCTAGCATGCGCGCCAAAAGGCTTCGATCGCACGGCACAGCATCCTGCGTCATACAAAGCACATACGGCGCCTCACAGAGCGCGATTCCGCGGTTTCTCGTGCCACCGTGGTCAAATGCCGCCTTTTCGAGCGACTCTACCGACACTTCCACGCTTTGTGCTCCGGGACAAGCCTCCCGCATCGCCAGAAGCTTCTCCGTAAGCTTCTCACTCTCTTCCGCCTCACCGGAAAGCGTCAGCATAATCTGAAGCCTTCCCGGCAGATGCTTCTGCCTGTACAAACTGTCTATCAAACAAAAAAGCTTGTCATCCGGCTTGTACACCGGAATCACCACATCGACTCTCTCCAACATACTCCCTCCGTTCTTCCATCCGGCATCGCAGCCATCCGATAACATAGCCGCAAAAACCACTCTATACTCCTCCGGCACTAGCCTTCACTTTCCGCAGCCTTTGCCTTTCGCAGCTTTCTCGCATACAACACAACAAGCACTATCGCAAGCGACAGCAAAGCGCCGCTGCTATCGATCAACACATCCAGCACTCGACCGCCTCGTCCGTACACATGCGTCTGATGAAACTCGTCCGAAATCGCGTATAAGACGGCCACCACCCACGCCGGCAACGCGGCCAGCAACGGTTCGACTACGAACCATTGACGAATCGCAACAAAGAGAAGTACCGAAAGCAGGGCATATTCAAGGGCATGCGCTGTCTTGCGCACAATCCGAGAAATCAACTCACGACGAAGCTGAAATATCTCCGGCGCCCATTCCTCTTTGTCCTCGTAGATGATATCCGTTATCCCGTCGACAATCTCATCCGACAGTGCCTTTGATGTCGTGCTGTTCTGAGCGGAAAATGCGTAGATGACCGCCATCCATGACAGGACCGCCAAAAGCGACAATACCTTTTGCCATTGTCTTCCCTTCCTGTAAGTCATCTGCTTTCCTCCTTCGTACGGGTTACTATCACCCAATACTTTATCTTACCATAGAGTCGGCATTTGTTCAACAGCCTCCGCCCAAACTCACGCGGCAATCCCGAAAATCTTCCTCGCGAAAAAGACAAAAAAGCTCTTGACATCTGAAATCGTTGCGTTATAATCACAGTATAAATGCATTGACCGAAAAGTAGTACGAAGACTTCTAACCTTTCAGAGAGCCGGGTAAGGTGAAAGCCGGCAGGAGCGAACTTCCGAATTCCTTTCGAGAGCAGCGTGCCGAACCACCTTTGGTGCATTAAGTTACGTCGGGATCGCCCGTTATAGCGATACGGTATCGCAATGTGTACCGGACAAGGACGGTGTTAGTACATCGTTGAATTGAGGTGGTACCACGGGAAAGTTCTCGTCCTCTGCGGAGGGCGTTTTTTTGTTTTTACGGACCATTTTCCTCTCTCCTCACACATGCGATTTTTCGGCACTCTGTGCCGATCTGGACTATATATTTTTGAAAGGCGGGATTCATTATGAGACAACCCAAAGTACACAAAATCTACGATCCGGCAATCGAGTGCATGGACCGTGAGCAGCTGCGTGAGCTGCAGGGAAAACGCTTACACGACACTGTGAAGCTTGAATATGAAAATGTGCCGCTCTATCGTGCACGTATGGACGCAATGGGCGTAACTCCGGACGACATTCAGACGGTTGACGATATCGTTAAGCTTCCGTTCATGGAGAAGGTAGACCTTCGCGATGAGTTCCCTTACGGACTGTTCGCGGCGGAAAAGAAGGATATGGTTCGTATGCAGGGTTCCTCCGGAACGACCGGAAAGCCCATCGTAACCGGTTATACGAGAAACGACATTGAGGTTTGGACCGAGATGGTTGCAAGAGCTCTCGTTGCGGCCGGTGCCGGCCCGGAAGATGTCATCCAGATTTGCTACGGCTACGGTCTGTTCACCGGTGGTCTCGGTGCTCACCAGGGTGCTGAGCGCGTCGGAGCTCTTGTCATTCCGATGTCCTCCGGTAATACCGAGCGTCAGATTATGATGATGACCGAGCTCGGCTCTACGATGCTTTGCTGTACTCCTTCCTACGCTACATACCTCGCGGAAACCTTGAAGGAAAGAGGCCTTCTCGGAAAGGTTAAGCTGAAGTCCGGTTGCTTCGGTGCGGAGCCTTGGACCGAGGAGATGCGCCAGCACTTAGAGGAGCTTCTCGACTTCGACGCTTGTGACATCTACGGACTTACCGAGATTGGTGGCCCCGGTGTAGCATTTGAATGTCTTGAGAAGAACGGCATGCACGTGAACGAAGACCACGTCATCCCGGAAATCATCAATCCCGAGACCGGCGAACAGCTTCCGGTTGGTGAAATCGGCGAGCTCGTATTCACTACGATTACTAAGACCGGAACTCCGATGCTTCGTTATCGCACACACGACCTTTGCCGTCTGTCCTTAGAGCCTTGTGCTTGCGGACGTACCCACATTAAGATGGGACGTATTGCGGGACGTACCGACGACATGATGGTCATCCGCGGCGTCAACGTATTCCCGAGCCAGATTGAGTCCTGTCTCGTAGGCCTTGAGGGTGTTGCTCCGTTCTACATGCTCATCGTAGATCGTGTAAACTCCACCGACAAGCTCGAGGTTCAGGTTGAAATGACCGAGGAGATGTTCACCGATAAGGTCAGCGAGATCGAAGAGCTTCGCGGCGCCATCGGCGAGCGCATCAAATCCGTTGTCGGAATCAGCGCTAAGATTACTCTCGTACCGCCGAAGTCCCTTCCTCGTTCCGAAGGCAAGGCTAAGCGAGTAATTGACAAGCGTAAGTTGCATTAATCCGCCGAAGACGGCATTTATAGAAAAGGAGGCAATCCATATGTATATTTCTCAAATTTCCGTATACCTCGAAAATGTGAAGGGTACCTTGAACAAGCTGACTAAGCTGCTCAGCGAAAATAACATGGACATTTTGGCTCTTGCCATTGCCGACACCGCCGGTTTCGGTATCGTTCGATTTATCGTGCACGAGGACGTAATCGATCCGTGCATTTCCCTGCTGCAGTCCGCAGGCTACTCCGCACGCAAGAACAAGGTTATTTGCGTAAAGGTTGCGAATGAGCCCGGTGGTCTCAACAAGGCACTCACTGTACTCGAGGATGCGAGCATTTCGATCGAGTACATGTACTCTTTCAATTACAGCGAGGAAGGCAAGGCACTCCTTATCTTCCGTTTGAGCGATCGCGACGCCGGTGTTGCCGCACTTCAGGCAAATGGTATCGCCGTTGCTACGCAGGAAGAAATCAACGCCCTGTAATCTCACCGCGCACAAGCTACTGCAAATGCAAACAAAATGCCGAGAGCACCCAAAGCTCTCGGCATTCTTTATTCTCTGTTCTACATTTTCTACTCGCCCAAGATTTCTTCAATCTTCAGAAGCTCCTCCGCCGAAAATGCGAGCTTCTCGATACATGCCGCATTTTCACGAATCTGCTCCGGTCGGCTCGCACCGATCAGCACCGTTGCCACCGCCGGGTTGTGAAGCACCCACGAAAGTGCCATCTGCGACAGGCTCTGTCCGCGCTCGCGTGCCAGGTCATTGAGGAGATTCAGTCGCGTCACCATTGCCTCGTTCAGCTGGCTTCCGATCCACGTGTCGCCCTTGCCGACTCTGGAATCGTGCGGCACGCCATTGAGATAACGGCCCGTAAGGAAGCCCTGGTAAAGCGGCGAGAATACCGCCAAGCCGATGCCCTGTTCACGCACATAGGTGTCCAGTCCGTCGTCCTCTACCCAGCGATTCAGCATCGAATACGACGGCTGATTCACGACGATCGGCGTACGAAGCTCTCGCAAAATGCCGAGCATCTCCGCGGTCTGCGCCTTGTTATAATTCGAAATTCCGACGTACAGCGCCTTGCCCTGTCGCACAATCTGGTCCAGCGCCAGTGCCGTCTCCTCAAGCGGCGTGTTCGGGTCGAACACGTGATGATAAAAGATGTCCACGTACTCAAGGCCCATGCGCTTCAAGCTCTGGTCGAGCGAGGAAATCAAATACTTTCTCGAACCGTTCTTGTCACCGTACGGTCCCGGCCACATCTCAAAACCGGCCTTTGTGGAAATGCACAGCTCGTCGCGATAGCCCTTCATATCGGCGAGCACGCGTCCGAAATTCTCCTCGGCACTTCCATTGTTCGGATTGCCGTAATTGTTCGCGAGGTCAAAATGCGTGATTCCGAGGTCAAACGCCTGGTGAATCATCTTCTCTACATTTTCCGCATTGTCCTGACTGCCGAAGTTCTTCCAAAGTCCAAGCGACACCGCCGGTAGCTTCAAACCGCTCTTGCCGACACGATTGTATACCATCGTATCGTATCGCTTCTCGTCTGCTATATACATCTGTTTGTCCTCCTATACGCCTATCTCAGGGAGCTCCACACTTCAATTGCTCGCTCGTAAACTTCCAGAATCTCCTCTCTGTGAGCCTCAAAGAACTTCCGATTATTATCTTCTAAAACAACCCTATTATTATCCTCGTCCACCTCATAGGTGTACATATCAAGTTTGTAGAAAATCTTTCCTTCCTCCATGGAATCGGTGTAATAACGATGTACCATAATGCTTACGTCAGGTTTGCCAAATAGTTTCGGATCGCAGGAGACGCCTATTAGTACTTCCTCCTGTTTACGTGAAATATAAGGTTGAACACCACTACCGACAGAAGCACCCCCATTAAACTCGAGATATCCCGGCATCTCCATATGGTAAACATATCCGTCATTAGACTCTCCGCTGCTTCCAATCTTGCTATTCAATTCTTCTTTCATCCGCAAACAGCGCTGATAATATGAGCCCCATACCGCATGAATTCCAACCACTATGAACAACAATATCGCCCCTAAGAATATCAAACACTTCTTCATACGTTTCTCCTCCTACTAGTCCCCCATACACCTTTTCTCCGGATTCGTGTTCCTAATTTATTGTATAAGGATATCACATATACTGTATCTTGCTATGTTCCCTTTTGTCAAGTGCAAGATAATAGGCACACAAAAAGGCCGATAACCACGAGGCTATCGGCCAAAGCATTTTTCTATTTCATTGTTCTTCCGACGTAAGACACTGCATCGAGCGGAGTACTCACGTCCTATTCTCTCGGCAGTTCCTTGTCTTCGCCAAAGAATACCTTGCTGACCGTCTCCACGGCCTGGCCGAGAAACAGTACCATCAAGAGTGTTACGATACCGACTCTGTGGCTAAACAGGAAGCCGACCATCGTCGCTGCCAAGTCCCACGAAAAACGAACTACCTTAAACGGAATGCGCGGAATTCGTTTTTGAATCATGAGCGGGAGTGCGTCATACGGCGAAGTTCCCGTACCGGCTGACATATACGTTGCCGCGGAAATAACAAACACAGCCAAGCCAACAAGCATCATCGTCACATTCCAGGACTGCTTGCTCAGCAAGTCGACAAAGCCGATTCGCTTCCATATCCACGTACAAAGGTCTACCGTATACCCAATCAACGTCATATTGAATACCGTTCCGATTCCAATGTACTTTCTTCCCCAGATCAGAATCGGTATAAAGAGCATTGCATTGAACAGGACCTGCCAGTTTCCAAGCGACCAGCCGATCTTCTCGGCAATACTCACATTCATGTAGGTGAACGGGTCCATTCCGCAATCCACAATCTTCAGCACAGACACCGAAATGCCCATAAATATGACACTGATTAATGTAATCAGTACTCTGTTCCATCTGATTTTCTTAAGCATATCCGCCATGTATTAGAACAAAATAATCAAGAACTGCGATACCAATACTACTGCAATCAATGCAATCGGATACGTTGCCGCATATGCGGATGCAACGTCCTCCGTACCTGCCGTATTGATCAACGTTCCGAGTGCCGGAGTACTGGTCATACCACCGGTGATGGAACCGAGGTTGTTCAAAAGACTCAGCTTCAGAACATACTTTGCAAAGAGGAAACCGAGAATCATCGGAACGATAGTCATAACAATACCGTATACGAAGTACATCGGATCGAAGTTCGCAACGAATTCAACACCGCCCGGAACACCTGCGCCTACAAGGAACAGCACCAAACCAAGCTCACGGAACAGTTTCAGGGTGTGCGTATCAGGCATCAGATTTACCTTGCCGGCTCTGCCGAAATGTCCGATAATCAAGGACACAAGCAGACAGCCACCGGTTGTCGTAAGCGAGAAGCAGGTTCCGTCAAGGCCTTCGGCACTGAGCGGAATCTTAACCTTGCCGACAATCGTACCGAGAACAGCTGCAAGCGAAAATGCCGCAAATCCGTGTGCATCAAGATCGAAAAGCTGCAACGTTTTCTTTACCTTCTTCTCACCGCTATCAATCTGTACGAGCTTTGCACGCTCTTCTTCCATGTTAGCCTTTGAAAGCTTCGGAATGAGCTGAACAAAAAGCACTACGCCGATAACACCGAAGATATATGCGATACCATGACCAACGGATACAAGGGATGTATACTGCTCTGCAACGGTTGCCTTAGCAGCGGAAAATGCAGGCGTCGATGTAAGGGAGCCGGAAAGCAGACCTACAATCATCGCAACAAAACCATCCTGGTCCTGAATGGACGAACCATAGCCGACAGCCTCTCCTGCGAAAATGCAGCCGATAGCCGAAAGACCACCTGCAAGAATTACTACAAAACCGAGAAGAACGTAGGACTTGAAGTTCTTCTTCATATTGCCGAAAAACTTAGGACCTGCGATAAATCCGACAGACGTTACAAACAGAATCAGTCCGAGGCTTTCGATTACCTCAAGTGCCTCAATGAACACTTCGCCGGTCTCGTTGCCTTCGCCGAAAATGACATCCTTAAAGATCGCACCGAACAAAAGCGCAATGACAAATACGCCGGCGTCGCCAAGAGAAACGCCTTTCACAGTAATTCTACCCAATGCATATCCCACAAAAAGAATCGCGAACACGCAAAGCAGAACAAATGAAATTCCGGTAATGGGAATTACCCCACCAAATAAATTCATTACGTCAAACCTCCGTACCAAGAAAAATTATTTCACATTAGTAGGAACCTGCTTATCACAGGTTCCTAGAAAAATATAGCTCATTGTCGTTTAAGAATCAATATTCATTTTTCACAAACTAAGAATCGAATTCCAAGTTATATTTCGTGAAAATTAATTCTTGCGAGCGTAATCAGGCAACAGCATCGGAGAAAGCTGCTCTGTTGCAATGCCAGCCTCCGTTCTTTCCTTTGCAAAATCATCTACATGGGAAAGTGTAAGCGCGCCAACCTCAACAGACTTGGACTTCTCACTTGCAAACTGACCTGCGTTACGACCGAATACGATAACGTCGAGCAGGGAGTTACCCATCAGACGGTTGCGGCCGTGTACACCGCCGGCAGCCTCACCTGCAACGTAGAGATTCTCTACATTGGTCATGCTCTCGGTATCTACATCTACACCACCATTCTGGTAATGCAACGTCGGGTAAATGAGAATCGGCTGCTTACGAATATCAATACCGTACTTGCCGAACATACGCATCATTGCAGGGATACGCTTCTCAATCGTACCCTCGCCGTTCTTCAACTCGATCATCGGAGTATCCAACCAGATACCAACGCCCTCGGGAGTCGGGATACCCTTGCCGTTCGTGCTACACTCACGAATGATGGAGGAAGCGGTTACGTCACGGGTCTCAAGCGGATTCATAAATACTTCGCCGTCGATGTTAACAAGCTTTGCACCGAGGGAACGAACCTTCTCGGTAACGAGTGCACCGAAGATCTGCTCCGGAAATGCAGCACCGGTCGGATGATACTGAAGAGTATCTACATCACGAAGCTTTGCGCCTGCACGGTATGCAAGTACAAGACCGTCTGCCGTTGCACCGTAGTGATTGGAGGTCGGGAAGTTCTGATAGTGAACACGTCCTGCACCACCGGTAGCGATGATTACCGTCTTCGCCTTGGCAATGAGAATCTCCTTCGTCTCCATATTCATAAGCACCGCACCTGCTGCAGCACCCTTGTCGTCCTTAATAATCTCAATTGCGGACGTAAAATCCACAACCGGGATCTGACGGTTCAACACTTCGTCACGAAGCGTACGCATGATCTCAGCACCGGAATAGTCCTTTGCCGCATGCATTCTCTTACGAGAAGTACCGCCACCGTGTGTCGTTACCATCGTACCATCGGGCATCTTATCGAACTCTACACCGAGCTCGGAAAGCCACTGAATAGCCTCCGGTGCCTTAGTTACCAGCTTAGCAACCAGCTCCGGCTTAGCAGCAAAATGTCCGCCGCCAAATGCGTCTACATAGTGAATTGCCGGTGAATCGTTCGGCTTATCTGCAGCCTGAATACCACCCTCAGCCATCATCGTGTTCGCATCGCCCATACGAAGCTTCGTTACGATCATAACCTTTGCACCGTTCTTGTCAGCCTCGATAGCTGCAGAAGTACCGGCACCACCAGCACCGATAATCAACACGTCCGTCTCATAGTCCGGATTGGAAAGATCAATGTTCATCTCCTGGATACGGCTCTTTGCCTCGAGCATATCCGCAAGCTCGTTCGGAACCTTACCACCCTTGTTCGGTCCAATCAGCAATTCGCGGAACTCCTCTACCTTGTGGTCCGGATGATACTTTGCAAGGAGGTTCTCTTTTTCTTCCGCCGTCATACGTCTCGGATCCAGCGCAGCATTTGCCTCACGCTTTGCCTCAACGACTTTCATCAACTCAAGCATCTGTTCATTATACATTGTGCGCGTACCTCCTATTTCTCAATCTCTCTGTTGTTGTAAAGCTCTTTGATTTCCGCAATGGGCTTGCCCATGAGGTCCTCAATCAGCTTGTCAAATGCACCGTCATTTACCTCGTTCACGCGGTCATTCAAATGTCCGCACTCCGGAGCAATGTACTTACCGTTGATACGTCTTGCAAGCATTGCCACCTGAGGATGAGAGATACCTGCGGGACAACGGGAGGAGCATACACCACACATAACGCAGTCAAAGGACTCCTCTGCACACTTCTCAAAATCGCCGCGCTGTGCGTATGCAATATACTGCATAACGTTCAACTCCTGCGTACAGCTCTTCGTACAAGCGTTACAACCGATACAAGCGTAAATCTCGGGGAACAGCTGCATCATCACCGCCTGCTTTGCGGAAACCTTCTCAATGTCGTATACGGGCTTTACGAGCGGGAAGAAAGGCAACGTTGCAATGTACATGCCCTCTTCTACCTTCGTCTGGCATGCCAAGCAAGCCTTCAGCTCACGGTCACCCGCGATACGGTAAATCGTTGCACAAGCGCCGCAAAAACCGTTACGGCAACCGCAACCACGCACCAGCTCGTAGCCGGCGTACTCCATTGCCTTCATAATCGTAAGATTCGAAGGCACCTCATATTTCTTACCATAAAGATAAATGTTACACATCTCAGCCATGATTACTCACCTTGCTTTCTCTCAAATTAATATTCATTCGGCATCTCATCAATCTGATCACAACGGAATACCGGACCATCCTTACATACGTACTTGTCGCCGATGTTGCAACGACCGCATTTTCCGAGGCCGCACTTCATCTTAAGCTCCATCGTCGTGTATACCTGCGTCTTCTGGAAGCCGAGCTCCGTAAGACCTGCCAGGGTAAACTTAATCATAATCGGCGGTCCGCAAATGATTGCGGTCTTATCCGTCGAGAAGCCAAGCTCCTTCACATAGTTCGGAACGAACCCGACATGACCGTCCCAGCCCTCCTGCGGGCCGTCAATCGTAAGGTACACATTGATACCCTCTTCCTTGCACCATTCATTCATGATTTCAGGGAAATCTACGAGGTCATCTTTGCTACGCGCACCGTATACGATATCAACCTTGCCGTATTTATCACGCTTATCGCGTACATAATTGATTACCGAACGAAGCGGTGCCAAACCGATACCACCGGCGATAAACAGCATATCCTTGCCGACGAACTCGGTGTCAACCGGAAAGCCGTTGCCGTAAGGTCCGCGAATCGTAACCATCTGGCCTACTTCCATCTCATGGAGCCACGTCGTTACGCAACCGCACTTCTTAATACTGAATTCCATAAACTCCGTATTGGTCGGGGACGATGTAATCGAGAACAACGCCTCGCCCACACCCGGAATCGACAGCATAGCACACTGTCCCGGAATGTGCTCAAATGCCTTAGCACCATCGGGAGTTACTACGCGAAATGTCTTTACGTCGGGAGTGTCAACGCGAATATCCGTTACAACGCCGAGTACCGGTACCAAAGGATCTCTTCCATTACTCATTGCCTTCTCCTCCTAACGTCTTAATTACCTTTACGATGTTCATATTGATCGGGCATTTTGCCAAACATCTGCCGCAGCCCACACAAGAGTACATTCCGTTGTTGTTGCTCGGGAAGTACACAAGCTTGTGCATGAATCTCTGACGGAAACGCTCCAGCTGACTGTTACGGATATTGCCGTGTGCCATCTTCGTAAAGTCGGAGTACATACAAGAATCCCAGCAGCGGAAACGCTCGATACCATTGCCGGTATCAAAGTCGCGCACATCGTAGCACTGACAGGTCGGACATACAAATGTACAGGTTCCGCAGCCGAGACAGCTCTCGGAAAGGCTTGCCCATTTGTCCGAATGGAACAGTGTAAGCAGCTCCTGCTTTTCAATGCCTTCCAAGGAAAGCTTCGCAAGCGGCAGGCGCTCCATCATAACCTTAATGGCGGTCTTAATAGGTTCTACTGCCGTAGAATCAGCCGTCTCAAGGTACGTTTCAATCAAACCGAGAAGCTTCTCACCCTTTGCGGTGTTGGCTTCCATGTAGTAATCCGCACCGAGCATCCAAGCGCTTACGTCGCCACCCGGATTTGCTGCGTCTACGCCAAATGCTTGACAGAAGCACGTCTCAGCCGGACGGTTACAAGCCAACGTTACAATCACGCCATGCTCTCTGCGATTCTGATAAAAGGTGTCGATCGGCTCGCTCAAAAATACACGATCCAGTACATCGAGGCTTGCCGCATCACAAGCACGTACACCGAATACAACGAAGTCGTCGTATTCATTTACTCTTTGCTTAATCTCAATGTTACGTCCCTCTACCTTGAAATCCATGAGGTTTTCAACCTGAGGGAAGAAAAAGTCCTTCGCACTGCGATTCGTATTGAGAGCATTGCTCATCGTCATGCCCTCCTGCCACTCCATATACTGAGCGCCGGCATTGGTATCCACCGGAAGGTAGAGCTTATATGCAGCCTTAATCGCGCCGAATACGTCATACAGCTTATCTGATGAAAGTTTCAACATATACTCTTACCCCTTTCTGTTATAGACGATATCAGGCTCGCAATCATCGAACGTGTAGCTCGTAAGCGGATGTCTGCCCTCCGCCTCTTCGCCGGCCTGGAACTCACCGTACAGCTCGTTGATGTCCTTGATGAACTTACGGTTCAGCAAATGCAACGGAATGCGCTGCGGACATACTCTGGAGCACTCGCCACAGTCCGTACAACGTCCCGCAACATGGTACGCACGGATGATGTGGAACATGTTCTCTTCAAAGCTCGTAGCTGCAGCCTTATTCTCAACGCCGGATGCCGGATTGTCGAATACACATTTTTCACAGCTACATGCCGGACATACGTCACGGCAAGCGTTGCAGCGGATACACTTGGACAGCTCACCGCGCCAAAATGCGAAGCGCTCTTCGGGAGTCATCGCTTCCAGTGCTTCCACCTGTTCAAAACGCTTAGAAGGCATCGGGCCGCCCTCCTCGCCGATCAGCTCGTCATATACGACGTGCTTCTTGCTCTTACATACAAGGCAACGATCCTCCATCACGTCTACCTTTGCTACGGTGTGCTCACCATAGATGGTATCTACGATGAAATTGCCCTCCTCGGAGCGGATGCCGAGGATACCCTCAATGCCCTGCTCCTTCATCTTCTTTACGTCCGCCTTGCCGTAGCTCGGAACGCCGATGATATATACATTTTCACGAAGAATTCTGTGCTCCTTCAAAAGCTCGTTAAAGCTGTAGGAATCGCAAGGCTTCAAGAACACAAGCGTCTTTCCTTCCTTACGGCTTGCCTTAATCATATACTTCGAAAGATTCGCACTGCAGAAATCATCGTATACAAACTTTGCATCAATCTCTTCCGGTGTCTCAAATACCGCCGGCGTGATATCGTAAGCAAATTCTCCGGACTCCCAGCCGATTACGCGATTTACGGTTCCGTCGGCAAGCAGCTCCTTTGCACGCTGTTTCATCATCTCTTGCATCGTATATCCTCCAATCTGCGGTTCTCTCCCAGCTTGGTAATCGTAGCAACAAAATCGTTCATCGTTGCGGCAAACTTAGCACCTTCTGCTGCGGAAACCCACTCCACACGGGTACGCTCCTTCTCGATTCCCAAGAAATCGAGCATGCTGAACAACAGAGTCATACGACGACGAGCATAGTAGTTGCCCGAGGTGTAATGACAGTCACCCGGATGGCATCCGCAAAGGATTACACCGTCCGCGCCACGCTGAAATGCGCGTAAGATAAACATCGGATTAACACGGCAGGAGCAAGGAACGCGAATGATCTTAACGTTTGCCGGATAGTTCAAACGATTCGTACCGGAAAGGTCCGCACCGGCGTAGGAACACCAATTGCAGCAAAATGCTACGATTGTCGGTTTGAATTCTTGATTAGTCAATTCATTTACTTGCATATCGCATCTACCTCCGCCATAATCTGTCTCGTGGAGAAGCCCTTCAAATCCATAGCGCCGGAAGGACAGGTTACGGTACAAGCACCACAGCCCTGACATACGGCAGGATTTACGGATGCTACACGACGAATTGCCGTCGTACGATCCGGCATACGGAATTCCTTCTCGCTATACGAGATTGCACCGTAAGGACATACCTTCTCACACTGAGAACAACCGTTACACATCAGCTCGTTAGCCTCGGCTACACAAGGATTGCAGGTCAGCTTATCCTTTGCAAGCAAACCGATTACCTTAGATGCCGCTGCACCCGCCTGAGATACGGTCTCGGGAATGTCCTTCGGACCCTGACATACACCGGACAAGAAGATTCCGGCGGTAGGGCTTTCTACCGGACGAAGCTTCGGATGTGCTTCGGTGAAGAAATCGTTAGTATCCATGCTTGCCGTAAGCATCGTTGCAAGAGAACGTGCGGTCTCGTCCGGCTCGATTGCCGTTGCAAGGATAACCATGTCCGCTTCGATGTGAAGCTGCTCATTTGACAACAAATCCGATGCCTGAACCATCAGCTTGCCACCCTCGGGAGCAACCTTACCAACCATACCCTTCACATAGTGAACACCGTATTCTTCTACGGCACGGCGATAGAACTCGTCGAAGTTCTTACCGGGCGTACGAACATCGATATAAAATACATACACTTCGGTATCCGGATACTTTTCACGACAAAGCATTGCGTGCTTTGCGGTATACATACAACAAATCTTTGAGCAGTAAGGCTTACCGCAACCGGAAATATCACGGGAGCCGACACATTGTACGAATACAAGTGTGTGCGGATGTGTTCCGTCGGAAGGACGAAGAAGCGTTCCGCCCGTAGGTCCTGCTGCATTCATCAAACGCTCAAACTCAAGGCTCGTCACTACGTCAGGGCTCTGAGAGTAAGCAAATTCATCGAAGTTATCGAGCTTAATCGTGTTGAAGCCGGTTGCTACGACAATGGCACCGTACTGCTGTTCAACAATCTCATCCTTCTGCGTATAATCGATTGCACCTGCGGTACATACTTTAGAGCAGACACCGCATTTTCCCGTCTTGAGCATCGTACAGTAATCGGCATCGATTGTTGCCACCTTCGGAACTGCCTGTGCGAACGGAATATATACGGCACGGCGAGTATCGAGACCCATGTTGAACTCGTTGGGAACCTTTTTCTGAGGACACTTCTCGGTACACACGCCACAGCCCGTACAAATGTCTTCCTTTACGTATCTGGCCTTCTTCTTAATCGATACATTGAAGTTGCCGACGAAGCCCTTCACCGACTCTACCTCACTGTAAGAGTAGATGTGAATCTTCTCGTGCTGCGCAACGTCTACCATCTTCGGAGTCAAGATACAAGCTGCACAGTCGAGCGTAGGGAACGTCTTATCGATCTGAGCCATCTTACCGCCGATGGTCGGCTTCTTTTCTACGATATCTACTTCATAGCCGGCATCTGCGATATCAAGGGCAGTCTGAATACCTGCAATACCGCCGCCGATTACGAGGGCACGCTTTACAACAGGGCTTTCTCCCGCGGTCAACGGTGCGTTCAAATGCACCTTTGCGATAGCTGCGCGACCGAGAATAACCGCCTTCTCCGTTGCTTCCTCAATGTCCTTGTGAATCCAAGAGCACTGCTCACGGATGTTCGCAATCTCAACCATGTAAGGGTTCAAGCCGGCAGCTGCTGCCGTCTTACGGAACGTTGCTTCGTGCATACGGGGAGAACACGAGCAAATTACAATTCCGGTGAGCTTATGCTCGCGAATTGCATCCTTAATCATCTCCTGTCCGGCCTGAGAGCACATGTACTGATAATTCACGGAATATGCAACGCCGGGCTCCTTAGCAAGCGCGTCAGCTACTCTTTGCACATCAACCGTTGCAGCAATGTTACTACCACACCAGCAGACAAATACGCCTATTCTTTGCATGTCTTCTCTCCTCTCTACTTACTATACTTACGAAATGCACTAACGAGTGCCTGCTGCGGAATCTCATCGTCCAACAAGCAAGGGATATCCTCTGCCTTCAGATGATTCTCACCCTGCTTACGGATCAACGCAAGACGAGCTGCCTCGATCAGCTTTGCAGGCTGTACGTCTCTGGGACAACGCTCTACACAGGCAAAGCAGGAAAGACACATCCAAATCGACTTAGAAGCCGTCAATCTCTCGATATCACCCTTTTCCACCATTGCCACGAACTCATGCGGATGATAATCCATCCGGTCAAAGGCAGGACACGTGCCGGAGCACTTGCCGCACTTCATACATTTTCTCGGATTTACGCCGCTGATCTCTTGAATCCGCTGCGCCAATTCCATATCAATCTTAGCCATAGCTACCTCCGTATTTCCAGCAAAGCATCGCGCCGCACGGGAACTCTCGGCTCCTGTCGGCCACACCGTCAAAGGTCATTGCCTCGCTATGTTTTCTACATTACACCCAACGCTTCTGCTAAAAGCTCCGTAAAATACACTACCGGCAAATCCTTGCAAGAGCTGTTCACCTGCAGATTGTACATACAAAGCGGACATGCGGTGATGACGCACTCTGCACCATTTGCCTGAGCACTCTTCATAATCACATCGCTACGCTGTGAAGCAAATTCCTTATCCTCTACCGTAATGTATCCGCCACAGCACTCGTTGCGCTGAGGATAGATTACCGGCGTAGCGCCGATTGCACGAATGAAATCCTCCAAAATCGTCGGATTCTCGGGATTGTCAAACTGCATCGTCTTGGACGGACGAAGCAGCAAGCATCCGTAATATGCCGCAATCTTCTTGCCGGTCAAAGGATTCTTCACAAGCTTTGCGAGGTTGTCAAAGCCAACCTCGTCGCGAAGCATCTCAAGGTAATGAACTACCTTGGTCTCACCCTCGTAGGGCTGCTCCGGCTTCAAATAGCGATTCACCTTCGCGCGAATATTCTCATCGTCCTGCATATCCTTGTTCACACGCTTAATTACGTGATGACATGCGGAACACAATGTCAATAAATCCTGTCCCTTATCGCGTGCGTCCATCAATGCACGTACGGAGGACAGCTTCGTAGCAACCTCATCCGTTGCCTGCGGATACACACCGCCACAGCACTGCCAGTCCGGAATCTCTTCCATCGTAATTCCCATAGCCTCTGCGGATTTGCGTGCGTACTCGTCCAAATCCGTTGCCTTTGCCTTCAAAGTGCAACCGGGATAATAACTATACTTCATGGGTACCTCCAATCCTATCGTTTCCCGCGGCGGAGTTGCCTCCGCCACAGTCATCGTCCTTGATTATTAAACCATCTGCTCCGGATGGAACACCTCGTCGAAACGCTCCTCCGTCAAAAATCCGAGTGCCACACACGCTTCCTTCAGGGAAATGTTCTCCTTGAATGCCTTCTTTGCCGTCTTTGCAGCATTCTCATAGCCGATGTACGGATTCAATGCCGTAACGAGCATCAAAGAGTTGTGAAGGTTGTGGTGCATCTTTTCCTTGTTAGCCTTGATTCCTACTGCACAGTTGTCGTTGAAGGAAACCATAGCCTCTGCCAACAAACGAACCGACTGAAGGAAATTGTAGATACATACCGGCATAAATACATTGAGCTCGAAGTTGCCCTGGCTTGCTGCCATGCCGACTGCCACGTCGTTACCCATAACCTGTACGGCCACCATCGTAACGGCCTCACACTGCGTCGGATTTACCTTGCCGGGCATGATCGAGGAGCCGGGCTCGTTCTCGGGAATGAAGATCTCGCCGAGACCGTCTCTCGGACCGCTTGCCAACCAACGAACGTCATTAGCAATCTTCATAAGGTCTGCCGCAAGTGCCTTCAAAGCACCGTGAGCAAATACAAGCTCATCCTTAGAGGTCAATGCGTGGAACTTGTTCTCTGCGGTTACGAACTCCTTACCGGTAATCTCGGATACCGCCTTCGCAACTGCCTCATCAAAGCCCTTCGGTGCATTCAAGCCCGTGCCGACAGCCGTGCCGCCGAGTGCAAGAGCCTTCAGCTTCGGAAGTGCGATTTGAAGCATCTGCTTATCCATCTCAAGGCTGTTTCTCCAGCCGCTGATTTCCTGTGAAAAGGTAATCGGAGTTGCGTCCTGCAAATGCGTACGTCCGCTCTTAACGATTCCCTCGTTCTCCTTCTCGAGGCGAGCAAAGGTTGCAATCAACTGATCGAGTGCCGGGAACAACTTGTCTTCAATGCCGAGTACTGCAGCAATGTGCATTGCCGTAGGGAACGTGTCGTTCGAGGACTGCGACATATTGATGTCATCGTTCGGATGAAGAAGCTTCTCGCCTGCGATTTCGTTACCGCGGTTAGCAATTACCTCATTTGCATTCATGTTGGACTGAGTACCGCTACCGGTCTGCCATACAACGAGCGGAAAATGCTCATTCAAGCTTCCGGAAATCACTTCATCACAAGCCTTGGAAATTGCCTCAAGCTTAGCTGCCGTCATCTTCTCCGGCTTCAAGCCGTGATTTGCAATGGCTGCCGCCTTCTTAAGAACGCCGAATGCGTGCGTGATCTCGCGCGGCATTGTCTCAATTCCTACGCCGATAGGAAAGTTCTGATGACTTCTCTGCGTCTGTGCACCCCAGTACTTATCAACCGGTACACGAACCTCGCCCATAGAATCATGTTCAATACGATACTCCATAATCATATCCTCCGATATATTTTTATCTTTCTTCTATGCTGAGCTCCGCACAATGATAATGCGGATTCTCGCAAGAAATGCAGCACCATCGAAATCTCGGAGGTGCTACATTACAACTTTACTAGTTCAAATCCAAGCTTGAAATAACTTCCTTCAAGCTGTTAGCGCTCTTGTGGAGACGCTCAATCTCATCGTCGGAAAGAGGTGTCTCAACGTTACCTACAATACCGTCCTTTCCCACAATCGCCAAGGTGCTGATACATACATCCGAAATGCCGTACTCGCCGTGCATCATAGTCGATACCGTCATCGTCGTGTCCATGCCCGTAGCAATCGTCTTTACGATATACGCTACCGCAACGGAAACAGCGTAGAAGGTTGCACCCTTTCTGCCGATAATCACACCACCGGACTTCTTTACGTATTCCTCAATCTCCTCACGATCTACCTTGGGGAAATGACGAATCGTATTGTGTACGCGCTCCTTGTAATCGTCAATCGGAACATTCGAAATGTTCGCAAGAGACCAAGTTACAAAAGAGGAATCGCCATGCTCACCGAATACATAAGCATGCACATTGCTCTGGCTGATATCATAAATCTCTGCCAAGCGGCTGCGAAGTCTTGCTGTGTCCAAAATCGTTCCGGAACCGATGATTCTGTTCTCGGGCACGCCGGAAACCTTGTGGAATACATACGTCATAACATCAACCGGATTGCTTACGATAATGTAAATCGCACGCTTAGCGTACTTCGTAATCTTCTTCGCAATATCCTTCATGATATTCACGTTCGTCTGCGCAAGCTCAAGACGGCTCTGGCCTTCCTTTCTCGGAATACCGGAAGTAATGATAACGATATCCGACTCTGCGGCGTTGGAATAATCGCCTGCCATAATCGTCATAGGGGAAAAGAACGGGGTACCTTGCAGGATGTCCATCGCTTCGCCCTTTGCCTTTTCTTCATTCACGTCAATCAGAACAATCTCAGAAGCTGTTCCGTTCGTAGCCAGTGTATATGCAATCGTAGAACCAACACTGCCTGCACCAATGATAGTAACCTTCATCTCAACCTCTCTTCCGCGCCAAATGCGCAATGTTATTGTATCGAGGGGTAATCTCACACCCTGTCGGTTTGTTAATATTTTACGGCTCAATCGTAAAGCACCGAGCTTGATAAAATTATACCACATCGCGCACGCAGAAATCAATCTCTTAATACGACAAAAAACCTATTTATCGCTCACACTACATTATGCAAAACAACGAAAAAACAGTCCACCCTCTTCGGGCATCGCAAACGCTTGTCGAATCGGGATTTCACGGGCGTCCGATCGCTTCTCGACGGCGGACTCCGAGGGACCTGCCACCTCCTGCGGAACAACCTTGAGAACAACAAAAAAACCCGAGAACGTATTGTTCTCGGGTTGCTTTAGAGCACGAGACGGGATTCGAACCCGCGGCCCTCGCCTTGGCAAGGCGATGCTCCACCACTGAGCCACTCGTGCATATTCAGTTGCGTGTCTGTCAAACGCAAGACTTAATATACACGATGAATTATCATTTGTCAACCACTTTTTTTATTTTTTTCAAAATAATTTTTTCAGGCCTCTTTTCGGCCTTTGACCGCACATCCGAGCCCTGTCCGGATGTCATCATTCCTGCTTCGTCTCCAGCATACGTTTTCGAATGCCTTGCATGCGCAAGTCCGTTTGATGAATGATTTCCGCACACTCACGCATCTCACCGGACAGCTCCGTCCCGTTCACAAGATTCTTCTTGTAGTGAATCTGATGTTCAAGACTCGCCCAGAAATTCATGGCGATCGTACGTATCTGTACCTCCACTCGCATGCTCTGCTTGTGACTCGAAAGAAAAATCGGAATCTCAATCACAAGGTGTAAGCTCCGATAGCCATTTTCCTTCGGCTGAACAATATAGTCTTTTTTCTGTACAAGGACAATATCGTCCTGTGCCAAAAGCATATCCGCAATCGAATAGATGTCATCGATGAACGGACAAATGACGCGAACCCCCGCCACATCGCTGATGTTCTCCACCAGTGCTTCCGTCGAGTACTCTATTCCTTTCCGATTCATCTTTTCGAAAATGCTCTCCGGTCGCTTAATACGACTTTGTATCGACTCTATCGGATTACGCTGCTGATTGGCGTGAAATTCGAGATTCAAAACCTCCAGCTTGGTGGTCACCTCGCGGATCGCGCACTCATACATCGTCATCAACTGCGCAAACTCTCTTGCCTTTGCTAACAGCTCCTCTCGCGCAATTCCCCCGAACAGCTCCTGAAAGCTACCGATGTCCGCGACGCTGTTGTCTATCGTTTCATATTCCCAATTGTCCATCTCTCTACCCTTCTCCTGTTTCGGGCCTATGCCCTTCCCCTCTTTTATGTTTATGCGACTGTTCTACGTCTTCTCGCTCCCCACATTATCGAAAAGAGACTTGCCAAATCTCACACGGAAGCTTGACAAGTCTCTTATTGCTTCGTACTTTGCCGGGCGGCACGCTCTTACTGGAACGTTACCTCTCCCCAAGCTGCCGGATTATTGTAATCGGAATCCGACGTTCCGCTAAACTTCATAACGCAATTTCGGACACCAGATACATCGGGATCGTTAATCTGTGCGTCAAATCCCATTACAACACCCTTTTTGCCGGTCTTGAGAAGCGGAATTCTCATCTCTACAACATACTGATAGCCGTTCTTATTGGTAACCGCCTTGGCTGTAACACCGCTTGTCGTCGGCACCTCGCCAAAGGACAATACACCCTTGTAATTGCAGCGATACTGTCCGCAACCGGAATCGTAATAGGAGAGCTTGCAATTATTCTGGTCGAGGAAGAATTCTACGGAATCCTGCTCATACGCATTGCTACTCGATGCATTCAAGTCACCATCCGTTATTCTGAACAAAGCATACAGATAATTTGTGTCCCAAAGCATCTGAATTGTGCCTTCTACATTCGTCCATCCTAATACAGCATTCGGCATGTCGTAGCTTCTAGCATTCTGCCATACCGAATCAACCGTTCCGTCAATCGTAGGAGTACCATTTGCCGCAATTGCCTGCTTTACCTCGACTCTACCGGTAGCATCGTACTCGATGTACGCTTCCGGATTCAACACCGCATAATAAGCTTCCTTCGGCTTAAGATTGCGGTCCCAAAGAAGCGGTGCCCCCTCGGAACGCCAGCTCGTATTGTCACGATAGCCCCAGAAGGTTACACGCTCGATAATACTTGAGTACTCCTTGTAGATTACAAAGAGATTCGCATAGAATACAGCCTGTGTCATCTGCTGCGTAGCATTTAACGTTCCGCTGCTTACGCCACTTACCGTAACGTCCAACTCAGTGATACTTACCAAGAGGCCGCTAATCTTCTTAAAACGCTCGAGGCTTGCTCTAACGTTCTTCAAAGAGGTGTTCGTAGAGTAATGGCTCTGCATACCGATACCGTCAACCGGAATGCCATTCGCGCGCAAATCCTTAATCATTGCCGCTGCAATCTCGGCCTTGTTCTGATCGTCCATGTTGTAGTCGTTGTAGTACAGCTTCGCAGTCGGTGCAGCCTCGCGTGCAAACTGGAACGCAAGGTCGATGAAATCCGTACCGATGGACTTCGTCCACTGAGACTCTCTCAAACAGCTTCTCCAATCGCCGTTTGCGGGAAGCTTAGCGCCATCGCGAATCGCCTCGTTGACAACGTCCCAAGCATAAATCTCACCTTCGTACTTGCCTGCAACACCGTAGATGTGGTCCTTCAACTGCTGAATTGCCTCTTCGCGGTTTGCCGCGGAGGAGCCGAGCCAGTTACCACTCTGCTGATGCCATGCAAGACAGTGACCGATAACCGTCAGGTTGTTCTGATTCGCAAAACTGATCATCGTATTCGCACTGTTGTAATTAAAATTACCTTCCGTCGGCTGCATGCCTTCGGGCTTCATCAGGTTCTCGGGCGTAATTGCGTTAAACTGCTTCAGCACAAGTGCCTTATCCGTACTATTCGTTCTGATCGTGTCGGTATAAATCGTACCGATCATAAAGTAATTCTTATAGGCATCCTTAATGGAGCTGTACGGAGAGTTATGCAAAGCATCCGTAGCCGGCTTCTTTGTAGGAGTCGCCGTAGGCTTCTTCGTCGGTGCCTTAGTAGGTGCCTTAGTCGGCGCCTTGGTCGGTGCCTTAGTAGGTGCCTTAGTAGGTGCATTCGTAGGTGCATCGGTGGGCGTAATCTCATCCTCACCGGGAGTAGGAGTCACTTCATCCGTAGGCTCTGCATCCGGAGACGGCGTAGGTGCATCCGTAGCTCCGGGATTCTCATCTACTCCAACAGTAGGCGTTACATCCGTTCCGTCACCGGAATCGCCTTCATCCTCACCCGCCTCGGGAGTAGCCGAAGGCGTTACGTCTTCTTCGTTGTCTACAACTGTAGTAGGAGTCGGAGTCGGCTCCTTATCGGCATTCGGCTCCTTCTGTCCACAAGCAACCATGGAAAAAATCATGGATGCAATCAAAATCCAAACAATACTCTTCTTCATAATCGCTTTCCTCTTACTTAAATGTTACCTCAGCCCAAGCTGCCGGGTTGGTGTAATCCGAATCGGAAGTTCCGTTAAACTTCATAACGCTCTGACGACTTCCTGCTGCATTTGCATCGTTAATCTGTGCATCAAAGCCCATTACAGTGCCTTGCGTACCGTTCTTCAAAAGCGGGATGCAAAACTCAATCACATAACCGCCGTTGCCGGTCTTTGCCGCTGCCTTTACGCCTGTCTGCGTAGGAACCTCGCCATAACTAAGAACGCCGTAGTAGTTGCTGCGGTACTGTCCACAGCCCGCATCGTAATAGGAGTTCTTGCAGTTGTTCTGATCGAGGAAGAACTCGACGGAATCCTGCTCATAGGCGTTGCTGTTGGATGCATTCAACACAGGATCCGTTACGCTAACCAATGCGTAGAAATTGTTCGTATCCCACATCATCTGAACCGTACCGGTTGCGCCCTGCCATGCAAAGATGGAGTTTGCAATGTTGTACTTCGTAGCACCATTCCATATGTCATCCGCAACACCGTCGATGGTAGGTGTTCCGTTCACGGCCTCTGCCTTCTTGGTCTCAACCTTATCTCCGCCGGCCTGGCCACCACCTGCATACTCAATGTATCCTTCCGGATTGAGTACTGCGTAGTATGCCTCCTTCGGCAACAAGCTGCGGTCAAACAAAAGCGGTGCTCCCTCGGAACGCCAGCTCGTATTGTCACGATAACCCCAGAAGGTTACACGCTCGATAATATCTGCGTAGTCCTTGTAAATGCTGAACAGGTTCGCATATACCACTGCCTGCATAAGCTCCTGCGTCTTGTTCAATCTGCCGGTATTCACGCCGTTCACTGTTACGTCCAACTCGGTTACACTGACAAGCAAACCGTCGATTGCCTTGAAGCGCTCCAAGCTCTTTACTACATTGCCGAGATTGGTGCCGGTCGAATAATGGCCCTGCATACCGATACCGTCAACCGGGATACCCTGAGAACGGAGGTCGGCGATCATCGCTGCCGCAATCTCTGCCTTGTTCTGATCATCCATATTGTAGTCGTTGTAGTACAGCTTCGCAGTCGGTGCAGCCTCGCGTGCAAACTGGAACGCAAGATCGATGAAATCCGTACCGATGGACTTCGTCCACTGAGACTCTCTCAAGCAGCTTCTCCAGTCACCGTTCGCGGGAAGCTTGGCGCCGTCGCGAATCGCCTCATTGACAACGTCCCAAGAATAAATCTTGCCTTCGTACTTGCCGGCAACACCGTAGATGTGATCCTTCAACTGCTGAATCGCCTCTTCGCGGTTCGCTGCGGACGTGCCGAGCCAGTTGCCGCTCTGCTGGTGCCATGCAAGCGTATGTCCGATTACCTTCATGCCTTCGCTCTCAGCGTAAAGCATCATCAAATCAGCCTGATTGTAATTGAAAACACCTTCACTCGGCTGCATACTTTCGGGCTTCATAAGGTTTTCCGGTGTAATTACGTTAAAATGCTGCTTAATCACCATTCTATCTACTTCACTGAGATTCGGATTGTAGATAGTTCCGATCATAAAGTAATCTGCGTATGCCTCCTTGATGGAAGTGTACTCAGTTTTATGTAACTCAAGCAGCGGATCCGTGGGAGCCTCGGTAGGAGACGGTGACGGTTCGGGTGTTACTTCCGTCGTCGGAGTCGGATCTGCTTTCTCCCCTTCATCCTTTTTGGCGCCGCAAGCCACCATGGAAAACACCATAGAAGCAATCAGCAACCACACAACTAATTTTTTCATCATAGATTTCCTTTCCATTCACTTATTTCGCGGATTTCCTCTTTCATCGATTACTTTCCCATGCTATAATAGCACTGGTTACTACATAGCACTTTATTCGCTGAGTAACTATGATACTACTCAGCTCATTACATACACTTCTATTCTATCAAAGTTTTGTGATACTTCAATAGTAAATTATCTATTCCGGACTGTTTTTTTGTATAATATATTCCGTTTTGACGCAGAAAACCAGTCGGACTCGTCATAGCTTAGTGACCGCATTTATCGAAAGGAGATTGCGACATGCTTTACCTTTGCACCGCACTTTACGCCGAGGCCGCGCCGTTTGTTGAGGCGCTATCCTGCAAGAAGGACCCTGCCTACACGCACAGCCAAGTATTTGTCTCAGAGGAGGCGTTAGTGCTTGTCACCGGTTCCGGCAGTCTTTCCGCGGCAATTGCATTGACCGAGGTATTGGCAAAATGCCCTCCTCACGAAGGCGACCTACTGATCAACATCGGAATCTGCGGATGCACAGACTGCTCTGTACCAATCGGACAGCTTTGCCGAATTCCGAAGGTCACCGATGCGACTACCGGTTACGATTACTACCCCGATTTGCTGTATCGGCACAATCTACCGGAGTTTCCCCTCGTGACCTCTCCCACGCCCGTATTGATTCAGGCCGATGCAGGAACTCCTCACAAGCTGTATGACATGGAGGCGGCCGGCATCTTTCTCGCGGCGCGCAGGCATTTTCTCGCGCACAGCATGTACTTCTATAAGATAGTATCCGACCATTGCAGTGGCACGAACCACCTTACGGCCGACGGCATCTCCGAACTGGTGAGAACTCATGTAGCAACCGTTCTTTCAGAGCTTCGCGGTATCCCGGCAGTTTCCACGGCACACTCCGCTTTTTCTCCGGAAGAGGAGCACTTCATCCAAATGCTCTCCGAGACGCTTCAGTGCTCCGTCACTATGGCATCCGAGCTTCGCAAGCTATTGTTATATTACAAGCTTGAGCACGGCGATGTCCTCCCCTTCGCAAAGGAATTCATGAGTAAGCAAGGCATTTCCTCTGAGGAAGAAGCCTTTACGATAACGAGAAAGAAAGGAAAGCAACTCCTTGAACAATTACGAAACGCCTGTCTTGAATAAAGCATTTTCGAGAATCTACGTCGAAGAAGCCGTTCTGTCGCACGAACGGACCTTGCGCGTGTTGAAACGCTTCCCCGATGCCGCCATCGTTACGTGCAAAAGCTACAAGGACATCTTCTGCCGAACAAATCAAGCCCCCGC
Organism: Lachnospiraceae bacterium; assembly: GCA_045645665.1. GTDB lineage: Bacteria > Bacillota > Clostridia > Lachnospirales > Lachnospiraceae > ISDg. Next base: position 29,904 of record JAZRJF010000019.1, read on the forward strand.
ATTGCAAAAGGCTGCACCGGCACTGATTCTTGCCGAGTCACACGCCCCGTATTGCTACAAAGGAGCCGCCGTGTGCCAAAGCTTCGACGAAGAGCATTTTTACTACACCTCTTCGGCTATGAATTGTATCTACGACTGTGAATATTGCTACCTGCAGGGCATGTATCCGTCCGGTCACCTCGTGCTCTTTGTAAACCTCGAGGACACCTTTGCGGAGATCGACCGCCTGCTACAGGAGCATTCAATGTATGTGTGCATCAGCTACGACACCGATTTGTTCGCGCTCGAAGGAATCACCGGACTGCTTGCCGAATGGTACGCATTTGCCGCGACCAGACCGAAGCTCACGCTCGAGGTTCGAACCAAATGCTCCTCGCTTGCTACGCTTGCAGCGCTTCCCGCACTGCCGAATGTGATTCTCGCTCTGACACTCTCTCCGGATGCCATCATCTCGCGCTATGAGCATCGCACTCCCTCCCTGGAGGCGCGCCTTCGTCTCGCCGAGCAAGCATTGGCCTCCGGTCATCCACTCAGGCTGTGCTTTGATCCAATGCTGTATGTGTCCGATTATCGCGAGCAATACGGAGAGCTGTTTCGCGAGACATTTTCCCGTCTGGCGGGCGACCGACTTCGCGACGTCAGCCTCGGTGTGTTCCGAATTTCAAAGGACTACCTGAAGCATATGCGACGTGTGCGCCCCTGTGGCGTCACCTTTTATCCGTACGAGCTTACGAACGGCGTATACCACTACGGTGCCAAGCGCTCGCAAGAGCTTCTGGACTTCGCCAAGGAGCAGCTCCTTCACTATATCTCGCCGGACAAAATATTCACTTGGGAGGATTACGAGTCATGACAAACAATCAACCGCATGCCGCAGCCATTGTAACCGGAGCATCCTCCGGCATCGGCTTGGCAATTGCTCGCGCGCTGCTTGACGAGGGCTATGTTGTCTACGGCTTCGGCCGAACCTTTCGCGAGGACGCACCGAAGCATCCGCATTTTCATGCGCTGAATATCGATTTGCGTGATACCGCCGCGGTTCGCCGTACGGTCTCCGATTTGCCGAAGGAGCCGACTCTCTCCCTCCTTGTAAATGCTGCGGGAGTTGCTTACTACGGCCCTCACGAGACGCTCAGTCCCGACGCGATTCACGATATGCTGGCCGTCAACGTCGAAGCCCCTCTTCTGCTGACGAACCTGATGCTACGCGACTTGAAGCGTTGCGGCGGCACCATTCTCAACGTATCGTCCGTTACTGCCAAGCAGTCCGCAAACACACACGGCTGCGCATATGGTGCCACGAAGGCTGCCCTCAGCGCATTTTCCTCGAGCCTGTTTGAAGAATGCCGTAAACATAATGTGCGCGTCATCACGCTGCATCCGGACTTGACCGATACCGAGCTGTATCGAAATGCGGACTTCACGCCGAGAGACGAGGCCGATTACCGTCTCACACCAGAGGAAGTGGCCTATGCGGCACTGCAAGCGCTAAATGCTCGCGACGGCCTTGTCGTAACCGACATCACACTGCGCCCGCAACGAAACGGAATCGTACGTAAGGATGCTCGTTAGTGAGTAACAAAAACAAACAACAATAAAGCGTCATTCAGCCTGAGCCGAATGACGCTTTTTCTGCTTTCACTTATCAATGCTATGATAAAATATGTTGTTGCTCGGCTTATGCCTCGCTGATGACTTCTGCTTGCGGACGACGAGCCGCTCTGTCGTTCGGAATCGCTACGCACATTACGCTGATAACCGCGCCTGCCGCAACCAAGATTCCCACATCACCAAGCGATACAATATCCAGTACGCCCGGCTCTGCTTCAACAGAATTCTCACGCGAAGCATAGGTCGATGTAACCGCTGTCTCCGGCTCGGAGGTCTCTCCCGCCAGCGCAATTGCCACACACGGAGCCATGCAAAGCACGAGCATCACAAGCGTGACCAAAACGGTCTTCCAATCCTTCATATACACCACCCCATCTAACTTTTGTACTACGCCCCAAAGGAACACTATTAGTATATCAAATCTCAAACAATTTTACCACTGTTTTTTTGCATCTCAGACACATTTTTTCGCAGGAAAAACTATGTAAAATGCACCTGCTCGACTTACCAGATTCGATACTTTCCGCTCAACGCAAGCATTGCGAACATATACAAGCAATTGTCGTAGTAGCGACGATCACCGGTTCTCATAGGAGTGTCCCAGAAGCGCTGAACGCAAGCCTTCGCATATTCACCGTTGGACGCGAGCGATGCCTGAGCATTTGTCGCAATGATGGCCCAAGGATGAAGCGCCTTTTCCTCTTCGATTGTACCGTCGATCTGATATACATGATCGTCCTTGCCCGCTACCGTCTCACAGAAAAACTTCTGAAGCTTCGCCGCAATCTCCTGCTGCCAAGGATCCTTCGCAAACCACTCGTAATCCAAACCGATATTCGCAATCGTACGATATGCATCACTGTAGTAATGCCAATGCTCACCCCACGGACCTTCCATTCTTACGGGCGTTCCGTCGTAGTGTGCATATTCCGCACTCAAACCGGTCTCCGGATGACACGCCTTGTGAAGATACTCACGGCTGGCCTTAGCTGCCTCCGTGTAAAATGCACGATCCTCTTCGTAAGCCCACATACCGAACAAATCAAAGAAATGCGGCACATGATAAGACGGATCACTGAAGTTAACATCCGTAATAAAGCGCACGAGCTTATTGTCCGGATCGAACATATTACGATTCTTCTGACCGCCATCCTCCAAATGAATCATTGTATGTAAAATGTCCTTCGCGTGCTTCGAATATTCAAACACGCCCTCACCGTCTCCCCAACGATGGGAAGCAAACAACAGAGCCATTGCGAAGAAAATCTCTCCGTCCGGTGCCGGACCCTCGGAATTCTTAGTACCGTCCAACTGATTGGACCAACAAAAATATCCGTGATTGTAATGCGTCTCATCGAGGTACATATACGTCTTAGCCCATTTCCACAAACGGTCGAACTCGTTCTTCTTATCGAGCTGTACGCACATCATCATTGCGTAAGACATACCCTCGGTACGAACATCGTTGTTACCGGTATCGGTAACATAGCCCATATCCTCGCCTACCTCGGCATAAATGCGATCCGCCTCACTACCGTAGAACAACGTCTGAAAGCAAGCCTCTACTCTCTTGTCAATCTCAATCTGAGACAGTCCAAGCTCTGCGAAGCAATTCCGATATACACCTGTTTCAAATGCGCTCATCTCTCTGTCCTCCATATTCCTGTTCATGCAACCCATATACATGCTCCTCCGGGCAAATGCCACCTACATTATTGTATTCGATTCGGTGATATTTTTCAATAGCTTATCTCACTTTCCACTACTTTTTTCGACTTTTTTGTTTATTAGCACTAGTAAATACGTTTTACCTGTGGTATAATAGTCCATGAGCGATATATTAATATGATGTGGAGGGTACACGATGAACCAAAAAGACATTGATTTTTTGGAACAACAGAGAAAATCCATTCTCCCGCGCTATGTAATCATGCTAGCTCTCTTTATCGGCGGATTTGTCCTTAGCATGATCAATCCGATCATCA
>JAZRJF010000020.1:0-12745 GCA_045645665.1 Lachnospiraceae bacterium
GCAGGCAAGGCAGACCTTGCAAAGCGCGCTAAGGCAGCAAACCTCGATGCAATCCATGACACCGTTCATGAGATGGCACGCGACGAGGCTCGTCATGGTAAGGCCTTCGAAGGATTGTTGAAGAGATACTTCAGCTAAGAAAAACTTTTTCTAGAAATCATACCTTCGGTTAATCCGATTGTCAAACCAAGCAAAGATATGCTATCCTAGTGGTAGCATATCTTTTTGATTTATGAGGCAGAAAGGAGCATTTGACATGATTCATATCAGAGCTACCGTTGAGACTGACGCGCAGATACTTGCAGACATTCAGAGGCAGGCATTTTTGCCGCTCTATGAGCGATATCACGACAGTGGCAATCCTTGCTTGCGTGGCATCGAGGACGTGGCGAATCGTTTGGGTTCTCCGTTCTTTCGTTACTTTACCATTTTGGACGATGGCGAAATCGTCGGCGGCATTTTGTACCGTTGCAAGGGTGGAACTCCAATGGGCGACGAACTGAAGGACGGAAAATACTATTTGCAAAGAGTCTATATCAAGCCGGAGCAGCAGTGCAAAAAGATTGCTCAGACCGCCATCCTGCTGTGCGAAAAGGAATTCGCGGATGCCACGTGCTTCTCCGTTGATTTTCCCGAAGACTTGATTAAGAATAGAAAATGCTATGAAGCCGCCGGCTTCTGCGACACCGGGAAACGCATGGAAGTCGAACCCGGTCTAGTGCTTGCATATTATGAGAAGAGACTTTGATTTTCCATCCCAATATACAAACAGCGTGGTTTGCGGATTGCTCCGCAAGCCACGCCTTTTTCGTTCTCTGCCTAGATGCTATTTGAATGACAAATCATGATTGATCTTCGTCAAAAGCTTAATCGCACGTCCGAGACCAATGAACAAGGTTCCCGCGAGGAAAGCCACTATCCACGTCACAAATCCCACGGTCTCACTCGAACCTTCCCACAACAAGTGCCACCCCAATATCGCACCGCCGATGTACACATTCCATGCTAATAAGTAAAGAAATACCGCAAATCCGCTCGTTTCGCTCGTGCGACTCTGCGCATACATTTTCTTGAGCTTCTCATACTCCTCGTCGGTAATCTCAATCGGCGTTCTTTTCATGTACTCCCAGCGGCCGTCTATCATTGCACGATATGTATAATCCGTGCTCGTGCCTTTGCTTTCCGTACACAGCCCCAGCTTCACAAGAAGCTCCTCCTTCTTCCCCTGTTCCTCCAAGTCCTTTTTCTGAAAATACTGCTCCAACAATTCGTGCATTTCTGCTCCCTCCATTCATTATACTTTTGTATGTCCTTCCTACATCACACCTACAGCAAACCGTTCCTTCCCCAGCGAAGAATGGTTTTGTAGCCGAGCTTTGCATACCACGGAGCCACACCGGTGTAATGTATGTAGCTGTAGTCGTAGCCCTCATCTTTGAGTAGCTGCGTCACGTGCTTCACCATCGTCAGCCCGATGCCCTTGTCGCGATGCTTGGGAATCGTCCCTACGCAGCCGGGGCCACCGATACGCAGCTCACGCCCGTCTATGCAGTGCACGCCCATATGCTCAACCTGGCAGAAGCTCGCCACCTCTCCATGCACAAAGCCGCAATAAATCCTCTGCTTTCCGTCAAAGAGCTTTGGCCATCCGTCGTCCACCGTCTCAACCAGCCGCTTCAGCTCCTCGAGGTCGCCCTCATAGAAGCCAAATGAAACCGCTTCGTCGAACGCCTTCTCATATTTGCCACCGTCGAATTCCGCGAGCGGCAGCAGCATCTCGTCATAGACCCATTCTTCCGAGACCGAGCGAATATCCTCTCGCTCGAAAAAATTCGGGTGCATGCTTTCGAATAACTCGATACAATCCTTCTTTGTCATAGCGTCCCTCTCTTTAATTGTCCATTTAAGATACTACATTGCATTTCCCACACACGCACACTATAATGTGCTTGTTGTCCGCGCCCGACGGTGCGACGCAATGCCCGGCAGCACACAACGGCAAATGCGCCTTTCGGCGGGTGCTACCGACACACTACAATACTACGATGGAGAATATTATGAAATCAAGACGTATCCTCATGTCCCTTTTCGGTGTCATCATCTGCGCAATCAGCGTGGGAATCTTTAAGCTGGCCGCTCTCGGCGTTGACCCGTTTCAGTCTCTGATGGCAGGCCTCGACAAACTCATTCCGATTTCCTTCGGAACACTGTACGTCATCGTAAATCTGATTCTGTTGACCTTTAGCTTGGTCGTTGACCGTCACAACATCGGCATCGCGACCTTTATCAATCTTTTTCTGCTCGGCTACATTACGGAGTTCTCGTACGCCCTCTTTCAGAAGCTGATTCCCGATCCGTCCATGCCGGTTCGTTTTGTGTGCCTGGCGGTTGGTATCGTTATCATCTGCTTCGGCTCGGCATTTTACATGACCGCCGACCTCGGTGTATCGACCTACGATGCCGTGGCAATCGTTCTTTCGGGCAAATGGAAGCTCGCGAAGTTCCAGTACTGCCGCATCATCACCGACGTCATCTGCGTTGTAGCGGGCGTTGGCATCTTCCTCCTCGGCGGAGGCAAGTTCAGTGCCATCCCGACGATTGCGGGTATCGGAACAATCATCACCGCATTTTTCATGGGCCCGCTCATTGAGTTCTTCAACGTCAAGGTTGCAAGACCGTTCCTGAAAAAGGCCCGCAAAACGAAGTAATTTTGCAAGTAGAGATACCCGACTATCATGGGAGTTTCGTCGAGAAAGTAATTTTGCAAGTAACTACGAGGTCACGTGGTCTGAGACTCACGTGACCTTATTTTATAAAGTCCCAGACATGATTGATCTTGTCAAATACACCGTCATACGAATCCTTAACACGTTCCCAAACCTCAGCCGACTTTTCGTCTATTGGCTGCAGCGTTTCGTCCAATTCCAAGTATTCCACCTTGGTGCTATAAGTATATCTACCCAGCTCGTCCATTCCGATCGCATCTTTTTGCGTACACTCGGAAGCGATTATGATTCCGCCAAATGCCCCAAAGCACACTTTCACTGTCGGTATTATCAGATGTTCCTTGGAATATTGCTCTTCCTCGTCGATAAACGTGCCAATGGTTATCGACGAATCAAATCGTCCGAGCCTCGGCATATTCAATGCGATGCGTCCATCGTCAAGTTTCACGTTGTCGGTTCCGTACACCTCCAGCATCTGATTTCTCAACTTGTTGCAACGAAGCCAATACGCTCCCCATATGCCTGTGTACACAAGCACGACAGCGACACATGCGATCAATATTCCGAATGCGATCTTCTTTGTCTTCATAGAACCTCCCCACGTTTCCTCTGCTTTTTCAAAGAACTCGTCTATTCGTTCGGCGAACAGTTCGTATTTATCATAGTCCCCTTCTTGCAGAAGTTCTTTCTCTTCGTTGAAGTATAAAGTATTTTCTCCGTCAGCCAGTCTGTTCTCCTGTGGAACCTTACTTCCCGCATGATAAGTATATTGATATGAGAAGCCCTTCAAAAACTCATAAACTATCACGAAGTTCTCATACGCTTCCTCTTTCTCTGTCATCTTATCAATCTGCCCCGCAGCACCAAAGACGAGATACTTCAAATCCGATTCGTCAAAGCCCCGATAAATCAGCTTTTCGTCATAGTCCGCGTAATAATGACTTCCACGAATTCGGTTGTATTGGACGTTGCTCGCAAGCTGCAGACATCTCGATGCGAAGATCAACCACGCGAGATTCACAACCAAAAAGATTGCTCCGGCAACTAAAAAACTAATTTTCAATATCTTTTTCGCCATGCGCAACCCCCCTCTGTGACTTCTCCAACGTAGCATCTCTACATCTTCTAGAATACTACAAAATGTCTGCTATATCAACACTTTTTACTTTATCATCTACCGCCGATTCATCCACACGCGCATCTGATTCTTGCCGCGGTTGCCCCACGTATAATACGGCACCGCCTTTGCCACGCACGCCTCTGTCTTCGGCGTCTCGCGGCAGTATAGCTCATCACTCGGCTGCTCGCGCAGAGCATTTGTCTGCAGCACAACCGTACCGCCAAGCAGCTCCTCGCAATAATCGGACACCTCAATCTCGGCCTCTGTTAGGGAAATGCCGAGCACGTCGCCGTCGTTGTCTACGCCCTCAAAGCAGTACACAAGCGGTCCTCTGCACACGGCGATGCTACCGCTCAGTCGCGGCACCCGAGACGACGGGTACACGTAATACGGCTTGTCGTCGAGCACAAGACGAAGCGTATCGCCTGCTGCCACCTCGACGGTCACATAGCCGCCAATCGGCTCCGCTTCGATGGCTACGCCGCCCTTTTCCACCGACCACGTCTTACTCCAGCCCGGAATGCGAAGTGCAAGCTTGCCCGCTCCCGCCGTTACGCGGTAATCGACCGTAAAACCATACGGATAAGCCGTCTCACAGACGAGGCTCAGTCCATTTGCAAAATCCACGCTGCCGGCCGCATAGAGATGACAATAGGCCGTCTCCTCAGCCTCGCCGTACGCATAGCTTCCGAACGAGGAAATGACTCGCGCCACATTTGGCGGGCAACACGCGCACGCGTACCAACCCGGGCGCTCCGGCAGATCGTGTCGGTGTGTCTGGGCCACTCCCGAGATGCCGGGCACAACCTCCAACGGATTCACATAGAAGAAGCGCTTACCGTCCAGCTGCATTCCCGCCAGCACGGTATTGTAAAATGCCCGTTCCATCACATCGGCATACTCTGCGGACACCTCCTGCTCCAGCAGCTTAGATGCAAAAAACATCAGTCCGATGGACGCGCACGTCTCCGCATAAGCGGTATCTCCGGGCAGATCGTAATCCACGGAAAATGCCTCGCCATGCACCGTCGAGCCGATGCCGCCGGTCAAATACATCTGACGCTTTGTAATGCTCTCCCACAGTCTTCTGCAGGCCGCCGACAGCTCTGCGTCCTCCGTCTGTGCAGCCACGTCCGCCATCGCCGTATACAGATACACCGCGCGCACCGCGTGACCCGTCGCATCCGACATCTCTCGCACCGGGCGATTTGCCTGGTTGTATCTCGTGTCCTTGCCGTCCGACCCCCATACACTCCACGTCCGGCCCGCAACCTCCTTCACGAAGTAATCCGAGTCCACTCCGCGAACATCGATAAAATGCTTCGCCAGCTCAGCCAAATACTCCTCGCCGGTCACCGAATACATGCGCATCAGCGCCAGCTCTACCTCCGGGTGTCCCGCGTAACCGGGCGCGCCCTCCGTGACAAAATGCTTGTAAATGCACTGTGCATTTTTCCGCATCACATTGAGCAGCATATCCTTGCCCGTCGCCTCGTAATACGCAACCGCGGCCTCCATCATATGTCCCGCGCAATAGAGCTCGTGCCCCTCCAGCAGGTTCGTCCACCGCTTCTCGCGGTCCTTGATTGTAAAATACGTATTGAGATAGCCATCCTCGTCCTGCGCCTGCGCAATCAGCGAAATGAGCTCGTCCGCCTCTGCCTCCAGCTCCTTATCGGGAAATGCTGCGAGCGAGTACGCAACCGCCTCCAGCCATTTGGCCGCGTCGCTGTCCTGAAATACCATGCCGTAGAAGCCGTCACCGATGTCCTCCCCACGCAACGCCTTGCCTGCGTTGATAAAATTCTGCCTCACGTGGCTCTTCTCCGCGCCCTCAATCTCGTCGCACAGCACGGCGTACTGGTATGGCAATACCGTCTCCTTCACTAAGCGCTGATAATCGCGGATGAACCCCTCACCCGCCTGAAATGCTTTGCTTCGAATCTGCTTTTGAACCTTCATGGCTACCCTCCGAATATCCTTCTTATCTATAGTGTATCAAAGCGTTGTCTGCGTGTCAAAATGATTCTATCGGGCCGCTCGGCCGTGCATTGACATTTGTCACAAAACACAGTATGATGAACTACACTGTACGCACCGACAGCAAACAGACTGATAGGAGTATCGCATGCAACACAACGAAACACAATCTACGCAGACCCATTCCGAAGCCGGTTCCCACAGCAGAACCTCGATGGGACATTCGGAACGAACCTCGCAGGGACATTCGGAACAATCCTCGCAGGCACAGCGCCGTCGTTTCACGGTGAAGAAGCTCCTTCTGTCTGCCTTGATTTCTGTCGGAATTGTTGTCTTGTACCTCCTGCTCGGCACTCTGCTCCCCCTGCTGCACCACAAGTCGGTGAGCGACGACTATAAGGAGCAGCTGGCTGCAACCGAGTGGCGAAGCGACGAGCCCGGTACGGAGCGCGTGCTTTGCGTGGACGACAACGTCGATGCCCTTTTGCTGCGACTTCGAATGATCGACATGGCACAGGAGGAGATTCTTCTGTCGACCTTCGATTTCAAGGACGACGAGAGCGCACGAGACGTCATGGCCTCTTTGTACGCCGCCGCAGAGCGCGGTGTGTCCGTGAAGCTCCTAATCGACGGCTTTACCCCGATGTACACCCTTCCGGACAGCGCTTGGTTCCGTGCACTTGCCGCACACGAGCGCGTTACGGTTCGCTTCTACAACCCGCCGAATCTGCTGCTTCCGTGGAGTGCGCAATGCCGCCTGCACGACAAATACCTTCTCATTGACGATACGTACTATCTGCTCGGTGGGCGCAACACCTACAACGTCTTTCTCGGCAACTATTCCTCCGGGAAAAATGCGGACCGCGAGCTGTTCGTATACGACACCGCCCCGTCGGAGGACTCCTCCGTTACACAGCTGAGGGCGTATTTTGATAGCATTTGGCCGCTTTCGTGCAACCGCACATACGACGGCGACGAGCGCGTACGAGACGATGCGGCAAATGGTTCCCATTCGGACGAAGTCGATGCCTACCTCGAGGCCGTGACCGAGCTGCTGGCGCACGCCGAAGAGCTGCGTACGACCTATGCCGAAGCATTTGCCCCGACCGACCTTGTGCAAATGACGATGCCGACCGACAAGATCACGCTGCTTTCCAACCCGACTCGCGCCGGCAACAAAGAGCCGCTCGTGTGGGAAGGGCTTGTGCACCTGATGAGCCTCGGTACGAGCGCCGTCATTCAGACGCCGTATATCATCTGCAGTGACGAGATGTACGAAGACCTGAAGGCGCTTTGCGAGAACACGCAGGTGAGCATCGTGACCAATTCCGTTGCGACGGGCTCCAATCCATTTGGCTGCGTGGACTACGAGCGCGAGCAGGACAACATCCTCGCAACCGGCGTTACCGTGTACGAATACTACGGCGCACATCCGATGCATACGAAGACCATTCTCATCGACGAGGACCTGAGCATCGTCGGCTCCTACAATATGGACATGCGAAGCACCTACTTGAACACCGAGCTGATGCTCGTCGTGGATTCCGAGCCGCTAAATGCTCTGCTACGGCAAGACCTCGAAAGCTACACCTCGGCCAGCCGCATTCCTCTGAGTGACGGCACGTACGAATACGGCGAGCGATGGAAAGACGCCACGCCAAGCGAAACCCTGGAGAAGCGGATGCGATGGATTCGCCCGTTCTCCCCTTTGATTCGACACCTGATGTGAGCGTCGCGCTGTCCTGCGGACATCGCGACGAGTGATATTCGCGCTGCGCGCGAGTGTTATTGCTGCGCAAGTGATAGTGCGGGGCAAGTGATATTCGCGCTATGCACGAGTGATATTGCTTCGCAGTGATATTCGGCTAACGCCGAGTGATATTGCTGCGCAAGTGAATGGAGAAGAGATATAAACAAAGCCTGAGAAGTGAACACTTCTCAGGCTTTCGTATTCCGTGATTGATGAGATATTATTACTTAGTAGTTGGGGCTGGTTATTCAGGAAGCTTTCTGATGGGGAAAAACATATAGTTCTTACCCGTTTCCGGGCAGGTGAAATCGTGTACGGCTCCTGCCAAGGCCATCTGATGATTCTCCAGGTAGCTCAAGACTTTCGGAAATGTGTCTGCCGCTTCACATTCCGCATACACATATTCGTAGCCCGGGATGCACCATCTTGTCCACCCTTCCGGAGCTTCCGCAGCTTCGTCGCATTCGACGCCTGCTAAGTATAAGCCTTTGCTGAAATTCTCTTCCCACGCCTTATACGAGTGCGTCATGTCGGACATCGCTCCCCAGATTCCAACCGGTCTGCCTTCCTCATCCTTTTTCGCCAAATGCTGCACTTCATCAAAATGAGCATTTGCCTCTTCCCATAATCTTTGAATAAAACCCTCGCCGTCCTCGGTCGAACCCTCTTTCCCGATGACTACAAAGGCTTCTTTTATGCATTTTTCTATCTTCATTGGTGCCTCCCATAATTCCAAACAGTGATCGTTTCATGCCCGAAGTGCTTCCGTCACCGGATAGTCTCCGGATAGTCACCGGATAGTCTCCGGTCGTTCAAATCGCTTCCGTCACCGGATAGTCTCCGGTCGTTCCGATCACTCCGGTCGCTCCAGTCTCTCCAGTCGCTCCGTCAGCTCCTCAAGTGCATCGCGCCCTTCCCCAAGCGGTGTTAGGTACATCGTGCGCAGCCAACGGAGATTCTCGGCGCGCAGCATTTGCTCATCGCCGCTCTCGCGAAGTCGCACCTGCAAATCCAGCAGCGCGTAGTGCCAGCGACGTATCCACTCCTCGTATGCGGGCAGATTCGGTACGCCGAGCCACCGGCTCACCTTGATCTTCGTGCGGTTTCTCTTCGCGCATTCGTCCTTCTGAAGAAAATAGCGAAAACCGCCCTCGTCGTAATACCGGCCCAGTGGGAACAGACGGCAGAAGCCCGGTCGAAATGCATGCACCTTGCAGCGTCCCGCGTCGTCAAGTAGCACGCAGGCCTCCTCCTTGCCCGTCATGGCCAAATGCGGTAGCAGCACGCCTTCCTTCACATGCAACGCGCAAATGCCCTGCAGCAGTGCCTCGGGCGTTACCCCTAAGCCCTGTGCCAGCTGATGATAATCGTACGGGTCCAGCTCTACGGAATCGCCCATGCCGTGGCAGCAGGCCGAGCAGCCCTCACAGCCACCGCAATCCGCCCGTACCATGTCATCCCGATCGTAAAAACGCCCGTCCCAAATGTCCTCCAGTTGTCGTGCCATTACTGTACGCTCCAGCTTTCCTTAAACGTATCCCACACGGGATCCTTGTTCACATCCAGATCGAATACGGACGTATCGAGCACGCTGAGATCGCTCGTCGGCGCGATTCCGTACACCTTCTGGTTAAAGTACTGCGTCATATACTCCATATCCTCACCGATGACCGCGTGGCCTTCCTTGTGGATGTTGATCTTGATGTTGTCGCCGACACCGAGGAACTCGTAGATTTCCTTCGCTGCCTTGTAGGTGTACCACATAGCGGGCGCATTTACCCAGTCCTCAGAGATGCAGGAGCCGATGATGAACAGGTATCTGTCCTCGTCCGCGCACAGGCTCGCAAGCAAATGCTGATCGAACGGCAGCGACGACGGCGTCTTGAACTTCAGGAAGTTGTCGTTGAACCAGCCACGCTCAGAGGTGGACTGCAGGCTGCTCAACGGCTCATTTGCCGTATAGGTGTAAGCGGAAGGGCCGCCCTTTGACGAGAAATCGTACGTGTTGCCCTCCGAGGTATAACGGAACATCGCCAGTCCGCCGGCACCCGAGCAAGACGGTGCTACCATGCGGAAGCGCTTCTCATACACGCCGCACACAATCGATGCCTTGCCCCAGCGGGACACACCGGTAATGATGCTGTTCGCACTGTTGATCTGCAGCTCGGCGCCGGCACCTGCCTCGAGTGCATCCAGCACCTTGCTCGCGCCCCAAGACCAAGCCATCAGAACGCCCGTCTGCTCCTTCCAGCCCTTGCCGTACGGGTACAGATCGTAAAATGCTCCGACGTGCTTCATGTCGTCCGAAGCAATCGCGTAAGTATTCAGCGTAATCGTAGCGTAGCCGTTCGCATTTGCCGTAGACTCACTGATGCCCGCATGCATACCGACAACGACGGGATAGCCGCCCTCCGGTACCTTCACGCTTGCGCCCGGCAGCTGTACAGCCGCGGTAAAGCTCGTCTCTGCGCCTGTGCTGATTCTCTTTACGTGAATCGTCAACGCACCATCGGCATACTCGTAGGTCACTTCCTCGTCCGAGCCGTCGCGCCATACACCGTACATATAGTACTCGTACATTCTGCGAAGCTCATCGTCTCTCTTCGCCCAATCTTCCTTCGTCTTAATCTGCGTGCCATCCAGCATCACATACGGATCGATGATTGTATCGTTATACAAAAAGGAACTCGGATCCTCGAATCCGCTTCCGTCATTCAACTGATTATACGCTTCACGAATTGCTGCCATAGCGTCTTCAACCTCCTTTTGTGTCAAATCCTCTTTGCCGATCAGCGCCTTGCCCGCTGCAATCGGCTCGTCCATAATGCTCGCATTTTCGTACATGCTCAAGTCCATTCGCTCCATCGTGCCGATCAACGTCTCGAGCTTAGCCGTTGTGACCGGCTCTTCCTCCGGTGTCGGCGTAGTCTCAGGCGTTCCCTCCGGCGACTGCTCGCCTACCGTCGGCGTCGGCTTCTCGCTCTCATCCGGCTTGTCCTTGCAAGCGGTCAGCAAGCAAGCAAGTGCCAACAACATAAGCAGTGCTTGATACCTTCTCATACCTTCTTCCTCCTTCTCGCACGGAAATCATCCTTTCCGAATCCATTATAACACCGACGGTCACCTCGCACAATTCCAATGCGTCCTCTTCGCACCGATTTGTTTCCGAGAGAAACAAATGCGCCGCAAATGTCGGCATTTGCGTAATAATTATTCCGGCGCACAGGCAAAAAAACCTTTTTATTTTGTGGGATATGAGATATACTAAAGAAAAGTAACGAACGAACGTCGATTTGCTTGAGAATTGGAGGAGTCTATGAAGGACGGATTTATTAAGGTCGCTGCCACTTGTACGCAGGTACACGTAGCGAACCCCGCGGCAAATGCCACGCACATAATCGAACGTATGAAGGAGACGCACGACGCCGGAGCGCACCTGGTTGTGTTCCCGGAGCTCTGTATCACGGGCTATACCTGCGGCGATCTGTTCCACATGGACAGCCTGCAGCAGGCGGCAGTTGCGGCACTGGAGCAGGTGGTGCTTGCGAGTCGCGCATTTTCACCGGTGTATGTTGTGGGACTTCCCCTGCGTCATCGCCACAAGCTGTACAACGTTGCGGCAGTGCTTCAGGCCGGCAGATTACTCGGTCTCGTTCCGAAGACGTATCTTCCCGGCTACGGCGAATTCACCGAGCCCAGACATTGGAGCTCCGGCAAGGACTTTTCCGAGGCAAATGCGACCATTACCCTTTGCGGTCAGGAGGTTGCCCTCGGTACGCAGCTGTTGTTCGCGCACGCTCAGATGCCCGACTATTGCTTCGGCGTTGAGATTTGCGAGGACGCCATGGCCGTTGCTTCTCCGGGCGCTGCCCTTTGCGCAGCCGGCGCATTGATCGTCTTGAACCCCGCAGCCTCCAACGAGCTGGCCGGTAAGCAGGCCAAGAGACGCGCGCAGATGATTTCGAATTCGGAGCGCCTTCTGTGCGGCTATGTGTACGCTTGCTCGGACTACACCGAATCCACGCAGGACCTTGTCTTCGCCAGACATCATTTGATTGCGGAGGCCGGCACAGTGCTTGCCGAGAATCCCGCATTTGGCCCTCACAGAACCATCCTCTCCGAGATCGATGTGAATCGACTCGCCGGTGAGCGCAGACGCTACAATTGCTATCAGATGGACACCGTGAGCACCTATACGACCGTCACCTTTGAGCAGGAGCTTCGTGAGACCCCGCTGACGCGCGTAATTCCGCAGAGCCCGTTCGTCCCCGAGGATGTACGCGAGGCAGCCGAGCGTGCAGAGACGATTCTGCAGATTCAGGCGCACGGCCTTGTAAAGCGCATCACACATACGAACGCAAAGAACGTGTTGATCGGCATTTCCGGCGGTCTTGACAGCGCCCTTGCCTTGATGGTTGCCATCCGCGCCATGGAGCTTTTGGGTCGCCCGAGAACCGACGTCATCGCCATTACGATGCCCTGCTTCGGAACGACGAAGCGTACGAAGGGAAATGCGGTCATTTTGTGCGAGGCACTTGGCGTGACCTTCCGCGAGATCGACATCCGCGACTCCGTATACAAGCACCTCGAAGACCTCGGACACGACCCCGAGCAGCACGATGTCACGTATGAAAATGCTCAGGCGCGTATGCGTACGCAGATTCTCATGAACCTTTCCAACGACACCGGCGGCTTTGTAGTCGGTACCGGCGATCTTTCCGAGCTGGCTCTCGGATGGGCTACCTACAACGGTGACCATATGAGCATGTACGGCGTCAACGCGTCCGTACCGAAGACGCTCGTTCGCTCCCTCACCCGCTACGAGGCAGAGCGCATCGGCGGCACTGCCGGAGAGGCTCTTCTGGACATCCTGGCTACGCCGGTTTCCCCGGAGCTTTTGCCGACAGACAGCGAGGGCAATCTGCTGCAGTTCACCGAGGAATCGGTTGGCCCTTACGAGTTGCATGATTTCTTCCTGTACTACTACGTGCGCTACGGCTTCACACCGGCAAAGATTTTCCGTCTGGCCAAGGTAGCATTTGGCGAGGAGTACGACGCAGCAACGATTGAGCGATGGCTGCGCACCTTCCTGCGTCGCTTCACCACGCAGCAGTTCAAGCGCTCCTGTCTACCCGACGGCCCGAAGGACGGCACCGTCTCCTTGTCCCC